>JBEVXT010000001.1:0-5536 GCA_040505955.1 Sedimenticola sp.
TAGAAGCACCCGCCTGTTGATACTGTGGGCTACTCCACTATTTAGTTAACGGTAGACTCTCTTTCTCTAATATCAGTGACTCCATCTCTCCATTGCGCTCCAGCAACACTTTGTCCGGCTCGATTTTCGCCAAAACCGCGCCGCCTGAGACCTCATCACCCAGCATAAAATTTCGTTCATCACCTTGGTCTTCAGAGATAATGGCCCAGCCAGTGGCTTCATCTTCAGGGGCATAGACCCCTTTCAGACTCAGCATCAAGCGGGTCTCTACTACCGGAGCAGGCAGGTAGCTCGCTGCTTGTTCAGCCACGGAGGATTCACCAAACAGATTCCAATAAGCAATCTCTTGAAGGTCTACCGGTTGGACCCTCTCCATAGCAGGCGCCTCTTTTACCAATCCGGTGGCAGGTGTGGCGTTATCGCTGATGTACTGCATCAGTGAGTTCACAAGAGTGTAGACAATCAGTGCCGTTAACATTACTGCGGCAATGATGGCGGCGGAGGCATTGACTGATTTTGATTTCATGCGCCCCCTGCCGGTTTGCGAAGTTTTACCAGGCCATTCACCCGACCATTTTCGCCACTGGACGACAGACTCACAGAACCGACAACAACCCCCTCCTCATGAAGTAAAACCAGCCACTCCACCATGGTATTGAAATAGGCATTCTCCAACCGAACCCGCACTTCATTATCTGAGGTAGGCTCAACCTGAGTTATCACGGAGCGCATCGACAAAGCCTTGGCCGACTGGTCAACGTGTGTCAACAACGAGGAATACTCTTCGCCTTCATTGACTAGATTTAGGCCCACCTGTTGCCGCAATAGCTGTATCTCACCCACTGCATTTCTCATCCAGGCTATCTGCTGTTTTTGCGTATTTACAGTGCTTCGTAACGCCTCTACCCTGGAACCCAGCGGCTGCCATAGTGTGCTGTAAAGCAATATCAGCAACAGTGACAGGGAACCGGCAACAAGGATAAGCTTCTCCCTCAAAATAAGTGCATCAAACCACTCCCTGATATTCATCTCACCACCACCACAAGCCGCCCCCTAACCTCATTTTTTCTTGAAGAGGCCGATTGAATATCCACCTTCAACTCATTGTTCTCACTGACAGCGTTCTTAACCTCATCAAGCAGCTGTAGCTCATTTGTCTGCAGCACTACTTCCAAGCGATTTTCTTGGTAGAGAAGAGCGGTCAGCTTCACCTCTTCGACTTCGCTGATCCCCTCGCTACTACCCGCCAGTAGATCGAGAAAACCGCCTTTACCACCCACTATTTTCTCTTTGAGGGCGACCTGTTCGCGTTCCAGTTGCGCCCGCGGATTGACCATTCTACGGCTCTCCGGCAACCCCTCCTTGAAGAGCCCGGCAATGGTCTCTGACAACACCTCCACCTCATTCTGAAAACGAAACAGGTCATATACTTGCAGGCCGCTAACAACCAGCAGCCAAAACCCCAGCAGTAGTGCAGCGGGACGCCATGGGTGAAGAAACTCACGCAGTGGAACTTGCTGTCCAAACTCACCTTGCAGTAGAGAGAGTGCCGGCGTATTGACTGACCCGAAGGCCAGTGAAGCGATAACAGAGGCACCACTGTTGTCTGCAACAACGGTGAACACCGGCTCGTCCAATGCCCCTTCGAGAAAAACGATCAACACCTCATCGCAACCAATACAACGGATGATCGCCGGCAGGTTGTCGGGAGCCTCCTCGGCAATCAGACGCTTTAGCAGAAGCTGAGCATTGGCCGACTCACAACTGAAACCGGTCATAGCACCGGTTCTCACCAGCATCCGACCGCCATCACAGAGCAGGGTCCACTGTTTTTCCAGCCAGGGCACAGCATGGAGTTCCGATTTCAGATCAGCCAACTGCAGCCCCAGAGACGCCGCCTCAAGCTTCCATTCACTGATCAGCTCTTTTCTGATAACAGCCACCGCCACCCGACCACCCTGCTGCTCACCCATAGCAAAATGGAGAGACTCCACCTCCTCGGTGAACTCATCCTCCAACGCATAGGGCAAAGCCTTTGCCAACTGCCTGCGGTTACGTGCCGGTGACTCAGCGATACCCAGCCACACCTGACAGCCTGGAGCTAAAAGTGTCAACGGCTTATCACCGACCACCGGCACAAGCTGTTTCATCTCGCCCTGCTGCACCTCTCCCCGAGGACGCCCCCGGGAGTCAAGTTCCACCCAGGTAAGGGCATCACCGGGCATCTCCGGCAGACGCACCAACACCCCTTGGGGGGCATCACTCATCACTACCTCTCCGCACTCTTGATAACACGCTTATCCCTCCTTCAGCGGTACGCTGCAACCGGCTTCTCATCGACAGCATCAGGTAGTCCTGCCGCACCTCTGCAATGACATTGAAATAGCTGCTTTTGACAGTGACCACCTTATTATCTAAATTGAAACTACCTATCTCGGGCTCTTGTTGAAATGCATCCAACGACTTCCAAGGCGTCTCTCTCGTTCTCTTGTTCAACTCGCTTATCCGCTCAATATCCAACCCTTCATTGAGGGAGGAGAGCACCAGCGCTGTTGCGCTGTTGACATTAATCGCCGTCGCCTCCGGCAGTGCCGAGAGGTGTGGGTAGAGCTTTTCATACACCTTGCTATCAACTCCCTTTATCATGCGCAGCTCACTGACACGCTCCATCCTTCTGTTGGCCGTCAGATAGGGTGGATGCTGCTGTTGGTAGTAGTCATCCTCCGCACCATTGGGAAAACGCACCTCACTATCACTATCCATCCAGTCAACTACCGCCTGGGCAATGCCCTCATCCAACCCTGCGACTCGCAGCAGACGCTGAAAACGCTCAACCGATTTACTCTCCACCTTACCGTTTTGCACCAGGTTATTAAGATTAAATCGTCCTTGCAGGTCTTCAATACGTCCGGCGATCTCACCACCACGAACTACTGTTTGCGGCAGGGGTTTGGTCCACAAATCGCTACGTCCATCAAACTGGTTGCCTTTAAAATCCTTGGCCAGCACACCCTTAGCCCACGCCTCCACACCCAGTGCCAGCTCAAATGCCTGATCGCCATAGAGCATCGATCCGGTACGTCTGATGGTTCTATGTTGTTGTGACATCATCGCCACCACGGTCACGGTCGCCATGGCGACTACCAGCATCGCAGTGATAAGCGCCACCCCCTGCTGGTGACCATAGCGATATGAAGAAAATGAAAACAACCGCATCTTCACATCAGGCTCCGGCCTTTTTTTCTGCAGGCTTAAACCACCCTGATGGCAGAGGAATAAGCCGTTTTATCCGTCCCATCCGCTCCCCCTCAATAGTCACCTCGACCGCTCTTGGTGAGACCCATCCAAGAGTGCTATCAAGCGTTTCCGGTAACGGCCAGTCACTGTGCCACTCCCCCTTGCTGTCAAGCATGCGTAGTGACAACCCGGTTACTCCCTCGATCAGCTTTGCTGATAACGGCTCCACCGAGTAGCTACGATCCAGCACTGGCCAGGTGTAGCGAATAAGGTGTTTCTCCTCCAGGCTATAGGCAACCCTTCTCAGGCTGCTCCTTGGTGTCGCCAGTGGATTGGCCCAGCCGTCACTGGTAAATTCAATCAGATAGCCATCGGCAGGGCTCTGTAGTGGCGCAAAAAATTTACCGCTATCGCCCCGCACTTCCCGTGCTGACGCCTGGCCCAAATCACGCTCCAGCAGTAGCAGCGCAAGCTGC
This sequence comes from Sedimenticola sp., assembly GCA_040505955.1. GTDB lineage: Bacteria > Pseudomonadota > Gammaproteobacteria > Chromatiales > Chromatiaceae > Vondammii. Next base: position 3,714 of record JBEVXT010000001.1, read on the forward strand.
AACTGAGTTAATCGTTCTGATGCCAACTGCAGCCCCTGCCGGCTCTCAAGCACCGAGCGCAATCCTCCATAGGCCATAACAGAGAGCAGCGCGAACACCGCCATAGCGACCATGATCTCAAACAGGGTAAAGCCGCTCTCTCCTGACCGTCTCACAATGTGGGCTTGCCAATATAGCCGGTCAGCACCGTCACCGGAGACGCCCCACCCACCTCAACTTCAATACGACGAACATCGGCATCCTCAGTATCAAACACCTCAGCTTCCCATACCCACTGCCGCACACCCATCTCCATCTCCCCACTGCTCGATCCGACAACAGGAAAGCCGCGCTGAAGACGCTTTTCCGCAAGGACATTTTGCGCCACCCAATGGGCCAGGGTTTTCTCCATTAACCGCTGCATGTTATTGATACTCTGGGAGCTCAATTTCACAGCAGCTGAAAGCGCCACCGCTACCACTGCCAGCGCAACCATAATTTCCAGCAGGGTGAAACCACGCGCTCCATGCCGGTCAGATCGTCGATGTATCAAAGGACATCTCCCCCACCGCATTTACCACCAGGCGATAGCGTTGCTTACCATCGAGTTCCAACAGCAAACTAAATGGTGTCACTTCACCGCTCGACCAGAAAACCACCGCTGGAAGCAGTTTAACGGTTTTAACACCATCGACTACCTCAACACCCTCTACCTCCAGATTCAACCCCATCCCATGGGAGAGACTCCGCTGTTTGAATACCTGATCCGCAGCAAACGGCTGCCACAGCCCCTTCTTTTTAAGCAGGAAGCGATAACTGTTTTCACTAACGGAAAATCCAACTGAGTGCAGATTGACAATGGCATCATCCCGGGCCAACCCGATCAGTGCATGTAATCGACGTGCCTCCTCACGTAACAGATCTTCACGCCGGTCTCCAGAGAGTGAGAGAGAGGCCAGCGAGAGCATCACACCGATAATGACCACAACAACCATGATCTCTATCAGTGTAAAACCGCTTTCGCATCGACAGGCTCGAGAGCTCTTCACGGTGCTTGTTATCAGATACTCCAGTTTCCAATCTCTGCATTAATCCCTTCACCACCCATTTGCCTGTCGGCACCCAGTGAGTAGATATCAAGCACAGAATTGACCCCTGGATTAAGGTACTGATAGGGATAACCCCAAGGGTCATTCGGTAATTTATCGAGATAGCCACTCGCCTTCCAGCTTTTGAGATTACCAGCCGCTGGCTTATTTACCAGTGCCTCCAACCCCTGATCTGTAGTGGGATAGACAAAGTTATCCAGCTTGTAGAGATTGAGCGCACTCTCAATCGCCCTGACATCGTGAGCCGCTTTCGTCTGACGCGCTACATCAGGACGATCCATAATCTTCGGCACCACCACCGCAGCAAGGACACCAAGAATCACTACCACCACCATAATCTCTATCAGGGTAAAACCTCGTTGATAGCATCGCATATCGAGAGCCACCCTTTCAGCCTGTTTTATTGAATTAGATCTCATCAACGCCTTACTCCATCTCTATTTATCACGCCATAAACCACGGGTTTGTGAAATATAAGGGCATTGCGACCATTCGAGATGTGAACCAATCGAAGTTTTTCCCTCTGCAGCTTAGTTTAGTGACTAATAAATAAACAAACTGAGAGTTGAATCCGGTTTTCGCTGTATGTTTTGATCACGTAGAAGCCAGAGAGATGAATAGTCGATGTTATGTCAGGCCGCATGCAATGCCATTAACTTAGGTGGAAAATTCCCCGTAAACTTCAGGCTCGTCATTCCCGCGTAGGCGGGAGTAGTGGTGCAGGGATGCACCGTT
>JBEVXT010000002.1:0-4308 GCA_040505955.1 Sedimenticola sp.
TTGTTGACATTTTTCGTGAATTCGTCATCACGGGACAGGTCAGTTAGCTATTTTGCCAAGATCCGAAGGAGCCGAAGATATCCGAATGAAAGGACGTGAAAATCTGAAATTTTTGGGGCGCTCGTTTTATTAATTATTTTAGTAGCTTTAGAGTGTTTTAAAAGTTTGAAAGTTGAACCTATTTTGTACATAATGTTTGGCCCAACAACTGTATATATGTTTTAGACTAGAAAAATGTTGAATTTGCACGTTTATTGAAATTTTCTGAACGGCGGTATCAGCCGCCAGAGGTCACGTGGTATCGGCAGCCATTATAGTCTGACGTCATACACAAAGGAAGTGTAGTTTGAGGACCTGAACAAACCTGAAACACAAATAATAACTGTTTGTTGTGAATTTATGAAGATTGGCCCCCAAGGTTATCTGTGATACATGACAGTGGTGAATTTCTCTTGCAAAAAATTCCATTTGAACACAACGTGTTGAACAATTTCACAAAAGTCACATTCTAACCCGCACCCATCCATTGCTGAGATTTTGCAGTATAATATTGACACTTTTTATCACATATTTTAAAGCTATATATTCACGTCCGCGTCCTATTTTATCATGTTTATCTGTGTTCCTACACAATATGAATATGACCAACTAGTCGGTTACCATTGCCTGTTGACTCGCCAAGTGCGTATGATCGGATAAACTTTTATGAGGTATAGTGTGTTGAACCTACATCTGACTATTTTATTACGTTTTAACAATCCTTAACCAGTGATAATTACGGCTCATAAGTGAGAGAGCATTTTAATATACTTTTAAACCTTTTCTGGAACTGTATCGCTGCTTCTTATAATTTTAATCTGAAATTCTGGTATTTTTATGTGGTTGATATACACAGTTTTACGTGGTGCATCATCATGGCCACTGCGGCTATAGACAGTAACCAGCTTATCGTGCGAACGAGACGTGCTTCAGCAGTAGAGCAAGCGACTCAATTAGGGGAGACAAAAACATATACTCTCAACAAATCGCGAGCGCTTAGTAAAAAGCAATTAGCCTGTAGCACAGTCGATGTGCAATATGAGATGAAACCTGGGAAAAACTTTGTTGTTAACTTCAGTACGGCTGCATATGAATATAGCAAACTATTCATTCTGGAAAACCTTGAATCAAATGATCAACATGCCTTGACTCATGAGCACTGTGAAGATCTAGGGCGCAATAACATAGAACAGAGGATAAAGGTGTATAACAAAAGACAGGATGGGGTGACAGGGAAATCATTGAAATTTACGGTTAATTTCTATCACACGACCTCCAGTATTCTCGTGAATGGCAGGCAGATCAATATATTCATTGATGATATATTCAATAACCTATGTGATGAATTAAAACGAATCTGTAAAACACTATCAGTAATAAATACATCTGTATCAGCAGCCATTAATGACTCAAACATACGCGCTACTGAACCTTCTAACCGTGAAAAGGTGTCGAGAGTAAAGAATGACTCGTCGCGTGTTCTTGCATTGCAAACTACTCACAATCAATCGGCTGGTCAGGAAGCTGGCCCGGGTGGCGGTAGTGATAGAACTTACAAGTGTCCCCGGTGTGATGAGGTAGCCGGATTGCATACGATAGCCTGCGAAGAGTGTGACGAGTGGTATCACCTGTCGTGTGTCGGGCTATCCAAAGAAGATGCAGACAACATTGAGACTGAAACTCCATATATTTGTGATCTCTGCAATGATAATCTGCTGTACGAACAACCGGCAAACACCGGCACATCCATAGCATCTGAAACAAGTTCTATGAACACGGATCTCGGGTTAACTGCGACAAAATATGTTACCCAACCACCTCATTGTGACAGTTTGACTAATACAAGGCAGTCATTGCACACACCTCCACTGTCACCTCGTCAACTGATCATTAGTACCACACACACCTCTACTAGTGCACCTCCCCATGGTACACCCTCCATTACAGCAATAACAGCCAATGATAAGAACAATCTGAATAAACCAGCCATCTCTAAACCGCAGGATAAGACATCACATAGTCACACAGATCCCAAAGTTAGTCTGTTCCCTGCAAGTACTAGTATCATGACGCCAATCATACAAATGCCCACAGTCATGCATACAACCATTCAGACTCCTACAACCATAGACCCAAGCATACAGACTACTACGGTGATACATCCAACAATACAAACTTCTACAGTGATGCATCCAACCACACAGACTCCTATGGTGACCCCAAATGATTATGCCCCACACAAACCCAAAAAGGCAACTACACGGGTAATTAAGAGTAAACTAGATGAGACTGGCACTGCACAAAAGACCTACATACTTGATCTCGAGAACAAGATCAAACATCTACAATCCACTGTGGACCTTTTACATCTCCGTTCTGGGACAAAATTACACACAACCCCAAGTGAGCCCCAGGTACATACAACCCCAGCTCCACGGTCAGGCTCTAATTATGATAACCCAAGCGCATGTACAAGTTGTAGGTGCAAAGATGACATTGATCAGAAATTACTCACACAACGCATACAAATGCTAGAGAACCAGATGGTCCAGAATATGTGTATCACTACAGCCATGCACACCCAGCTGGCATTGTCTTATAACAAACAACGACAGGGGGACGCATGTATGCCTATGCATGCCCAGTATACTCCACAACCACATCCGGTGATAAATCCACAGCCATACCCAATGCCCTACCATATGGCGCCAACTCCCGTATTTGGGCACCCATACCCTGGCATGTATACTCCTCCTGCTCACTGGCAGCATATGCAAGCACCGTATCCAAATGTCCCATATGCAGTACCACCACCTATCCCTACTCCATTCCCGCCACAGTCACTGCCACACGTTATCCCCAACCATGTGTATGGGTCGAACTTGGGTCTTGCGCAGCAATATACAGGGGTACCATCCCACTTTACACAACAATACAGCCAGATAAACATAGAGAACACTAGAACAATGCCACTCCCCACAAGACAAACCATGACAATACCGAGAACAAACATCGCTCATCCCACCACAACATACCATGAAACAACTACTGAACGTCGTACCGGTCGGCAAGGGTCACGCAGAAACCGGGCCTCCAGTAATTCCAATGGACAATCCCCAGTCGAACATTCCGGGGTGAACCGTGCCGGTGAAAGTGTAATACTCATTGACGATGCCCGCCTAACACTCCGTGAACCAACCACCAAACCACGTACTGGAGAAAACGTCAATGGACAATCCCCAGCCGAACATTCCGGGATGAACTGTGCCGGTGAAAGTTTGACTCTCATTGACGATGGTGGTTCAGCGACGTGCGTGTACAGCCCTCGTGCTGAGTACGTTGCTGGATCAAAGTCAGCTGATTCCCGCCTACCATTCTGTGAACCAACTACCGAACCACGTACTGTAGACAATTCCAAGGGACAATCCCCAGTCGAACATTCCGGGGTGATCTGTGCCGGTGAAAGTGTGATACTCATTGACGATAGTGGTTCAGCAGCGTGCGTGTACAGCCCTCGTGCTGAGTACGTTGCTGGATCAAAGCCAGCCGATGCCCGTCTACCATTCCGTGAACCAACTACCGAACCACGTACTGGAGACAACTCCAAGGGACAATCCCCAGTCGAACATTCCGGGGTGATCTGTGCCGGTGAAAGTGTGATACTCATTGACGATAGTTGTTCAACAGCGTGCGTGTACAGCCCTCGTGCTGAGTACGTTGCTGGATCAAAGTCAGTCGATGCCCGTCTACCATTCCGTGAACCAACTACCGAACCTCGTACGGTAGACAACTTCAATGGACAATCCCCATTCGAACATTCCGGGATGAATTGTGCCGACAATTCCAATGGACAATCCCCAGTCGAACATTCCGGGATAATCCGTGCCGATAACCCCAATGGACAATCTCCAGTCGAACATTCCGGGATGAACGGTGCCGGTGAAAGTGAACTACTCATTAACAATAATGGTTCAGCGGCGTGCGCGTACAGGCCTCGTCCTGAGTACGCTGCTGGATCGAAGCCAACCGATGTCCTCCTACCTCCCCGTGAACCAACTACTGTTCATGTGGAGACTAAATCAACACGTCCGGCTTCTTTTTTGTGCGTTCCAAGCCTCAAAACCATACCTCCGGATCAGGACGCGATACTAGTGGAACTATCTCGCAAAAACTAAATATAACTACGTGTAATATTGAAGGTTGTAAAACCAACGCTACCTACCTACAGTCGCTGGACTCTGGAAATTCCGTCGTGTGCATTCAGGAACA
>JBEVXT010000003.1:0-2721 GCA_040505955.1 Sedimenticola sp.
CAATTTCGAGGACACCCACTATAAGTGTTAAGCATGGGTTGAATATCGGCAATGACCGGACTAGACTTAGTCCATAGTTGGCATTGTCAGGAGGTTTTCATGCAAACCATCAACATCCACGAGGCTAAAACTCATCTTTCCCGGTTTGTCGATAAAGCAGCGGCGGGTGAGGAAGTTATTATCGCCAGGGCTGGCAAGCCTATTGCGCGCTTGGTTCCGCTGCTCAAAGATGAGCACAAACCCCGCACACTCGGATTGGGTAAGGGCAAATTCAGCCTGCCAGATAATTTTTCAACGTTGCATGAGGAGACCATCCGGCAGATGTTCGAGGATGGTGAGTAGTTGTGATCAGAAAAGAGTGCTTATTGGACACCAACGTCCTGCTTGCCGCCATTATCAAGCCGGAGGTATTACCTGGTGATGTACAGCGACTGCTGCAAGATCCTGGTTCCACAATCTATTTCAGCGCCGTAAGCATTTGGGAAATCGCAATCAAGCGCTCACTGGAGCGTGATGATTTCAATTTCCTCCCGGAAGATATACACCAGCTTGCGTTGGAAACCGGATTTACGGAGCTATCTATGGACTCTGTTCACTGCTACCCCGTCGTCGGGATGGAGTGGCACCACCGGGACCCTTTCGACCGGCTACTGATAGCACAAGCCCAAACCATACCAGCCTATCTGCTGACTACCGACAGTGTTCTGGAGAGATACTCGGAGCTGGTTCATCGCATAAGGTTGAAATAAATTACGGTGACAGTTTACTAAATACAATAAACAGGACACAAGGGCACCCATCAATTGGCAGTTTAAAACGATATGCAGTTAAAGTGATGGGTGTCCTGTAGCCCCTCCTGTAGCCCCTGCACTGTACTGAATAGTTACATTTCTTTGTCCTCTACCACCTGTCTTGTCTGACCGTGCCGGGTATAATTGATACTCCTCATTTTTCAGGATAGCCCGGTAAGCCAATGCGCATTCACTTGCTGCCACCCCAACTGATCAACCAGATCGCCGCCGGTGAGGTGGTTGAGCGTCCTGCATCAGTGGTCAAAGAGTTGGTGGAGAACAGCCTGGATGCCGGCGCCACCCGTATCGAAGTGGAGGTGGAACAGGGAGGTGTACGGCTGCTGCGGGTAAGAGACAATGGCGGCGGTATCCACCAGGATGATCTAACCAGCGCGCTCTCACGCCACGCCACCAGTAAGGTCGCCAGTCTTGAGGAACTGGAACGGGTGCGGAGCATGGGTTTTCGTGGCGAGGCGTTGCCGAGTATTGCATCGGTATCCCGACTCACCCTCTCCTCCCGGGTGGAGGAGGATGAGCGCGGTTGGATCATCAGTAGTGACGGGAGTGAGGAGGCTCAGGCCCCTTCCCCCTGCGCCCACCCGCCGGGAACCACTGTGGAGGTGCGCGATCTCTTCTACAACACACCGGCAAGACGGAAGTTCCTGCGTACCGAAAAGACTGAGTTTGGTCATATCGAGACACTGATGAAAAGGCTCGCCCTGAGCCGCTTCGATATCTCTTTCATGCTTCGCCATAACCAGCGCGAGGTACTCTCACTGCCGCCAGCGAATCAACAGAGGGAGCAGGAGCGACGTCTGGTGGAGCTGTTGGGGCCGGGTTTTCTTGAACATGCGCTTTACATCGAGCGTGAGCAAGCGGGTGTGCGTCTGTCCGGCTGGGTCGCGCGCCCGGCATTCTCCCGCAGCCAGGCGGATATGCAGTACTTTTATGTCAACGGTCGCATGGTGCGTGACAAACTGGTGGCTCACGCCGTGCGCCAGGCTTACAGGGATGTGCTTTATCAAGGTCGCCAGCCCGCCTATCTACTCTACCTGGAGATTGATCCGGTATTGGTGGATGTCAACGTTCACCCGGCAAAGCATGAAGTTCGTTTCCGTGACGGGCGCATGACCCACGATTTTATCTTTCGCACCCTGCACAAAGGGTTGGCCGAGACCCGCCCGGGAGCGGAAGTGGATACCGAAACCGGTGAGATTCTGATGCCTGGATCGTCATCCGTTTCATCGCCTGCTGAGTCAGCAGAGAGGCCGGTGGAGAGACCTGCCGCCTACCAGCGCCCACTGGGTCTGCAGGTACGTGAATCATCACGCGGTTATCAGGCAAGTTATGCCATCCAGCATCCAGCCTCCGTTGCCGGGCCGACTGAGGATGAGGCCGACGGCGAGGTGGATGAAGCAGCGCCCCTCGGCTATGCCCTTGCCCAACTGAAGGGCATCTACATTCTGGCCGAGAACAGCAAGGGGCTGGTGCTGGTGGATATGCATGCCGCCCATGAGCGCATCACCTATGAGCGTTTCAAACAGGCGCTGGCGGATAACGGCATCTCAAGCCAGCCGCTGTTGGTGCCGGTCTCGGTGGCGGTGAGTCAGCGCGAGGCGGATATTGCAGAGCAGCAGCAAGCGTGGTTTGCCGGGCTTGGCCTGGAGGTGGGAAGACTGGATCGTGAGACTCTGGTGATACGCTCCATTCCTGTGCTGCTGCAAGGTGCGGATGCAGAGAAGCTGATGCGGGATCTGCTCTCTGATATTGTCGTCCATGGTGGAAGCGAGCGAATAGACAACGAGATCAATGATGTGCTGGCGACCATGGCCTGCCACGGCTCGGTTCGCGCCAACCGCCGTCTCACTCTGGCGGAGATGAACGCGCTACTGCGTGATATGGAGCGAACCGAGAGGAGCGACCAGTGTAA
>JBEVXT010000004.1:0-3932 GCA_040505955.1 Sedimenticola sp.
AGTTAGCACCGGCGTGATATTCAATGTACATGCGACGACACATATGCACTCAAGGAGAAAATATGCACAGCTGTGGGAATGACAGTAGTTCCCAACGACACACATGACTATAAACCACAAATGCATAAGGCATATTGCTGAACTTACTTTGCACAAGGATCATCCATAAACTGAATAATCAGGGTATTTGCTATGTCCTCTGCACTTGCTGACAAATCGGGCGATTCTGTCTCCATCATATCCATACCGTCATCAGGCAGCAGAGCATGGCCTTCACTGCAAAAGCGACACAAATACATACAGCTGTTTATTAAGCATGTTATATATATATCTATCTACAATGAGCTATGTCTAGATGATGAATTAGACGTATAACCTACATACACATACATGTACAACAGTGAGGTTGTGGAAATGAGTTCTTTGCAAAATTGAACAGTTGGGCGATCCTTGGGAACCGTAGAGCTGTTGTTACAGACGGTAATGCCAGTGTTTGACTATATGAGACACCGCGTGATGGTACGTCATGAACTCTTTACACCAGTATGGATACCATGTGAAAATCGGAAAAATAACCAACTTACCTGTCCGTGAATAATTCATCACAATCTCGATAGAGTGATAGCTCGCCAGATCCGTCTATATCTTCTTCATCGATGGACATTCGTGAATCAGAAGATGAGTATTCATCATCGTTTGACACTGAAGAATCAGACTCGTATATACTGGTGATTGTATTGTTCCGTCCCCGCCCTGCACCTCTCCGGCCACCTCTTGTCCTAACCTGTCTTCGTCTTCCACGTGCATCCTGTCCACGCCTGCCACCTGTATCTATTCCACGCCTGCCACCGGAGTCCTGTCCACGCCTGCCAACTGTAACATGTCCACGTCTGCCACCTCTAGTCCTTACACTTCCTCGCCCGTCACCTCTCTTCCTACTACTTCCGCTTTGTCCTCTGCCGCCACGTTCTGAATCCCTACTTCTGCCCTGTCCTCTCCTGGTTGATGCTCGAGCTCTGCCCCGTCCTCTCATTTCTCCTCTAGCTCCTCTAATCCTGCCTTGTCCACTTGCTCCTCTTTGCTGGCGTTCTCCTCGTCTAAGTATGTGTACTTCGCTCCAACTATCGACATAATTAACGTTTTCGCATTGACCAACGTCTGATTTACAAGCCTGACAAAGGCAACTTTGTTTTCTTACATATATGTTCATATCGTCCTTGGCCTTCACACAGTGCATGCTTCGTGTACCTTTCACAGTCTTCCCTATCCGATCAGGGCGATTCCTAGGAATGTCGCTGATATGGAAAACAGTGCATTTGGAATGCAGATGTTCATCACTTTCTGGTTTATCATCTTTAGCAAGTTTTGAATTCGCAAATTCGTAGAGTTCTTGTGAATTATTGATCACACACACCTGACCCATCACTGCCCGTCTTGCTGCGCTTTTTAACACCGCTGCTGCTCCATCACAAGGACCTTTTCCATGTCGGGAACCATAAAAGTGCCTTTCAACAGGAAAGCCGAAGTCATTGAACGAATACGAAATGTCAATGAAGGGTGTTACGGATTTGTATTGGGAAGCGCAGCCATCCGAAAATTGGACTTGATGTTCAATGTCAATTCCCCGTTTGTTACGCAGGTGTGCGTTCGTAGCTGACACAAATCTGTGAACGGCATGTGCGTCGTGCGTCAGGTCGTCACTAACGAAGTATAAACACTCCTGAACCGTCTCGTCACACTTGTGGCAATTATAGTACGCAACTACTGGGTGAATGGTCACCTGCTGGTGAAACCAGTGGGCCGTCTGAATCTCCATTTGGGATATACATGCATAATTTTCCGCAAAGTCCAGATTTAGAACAACCCAGTTTGTTGGAATGTTTTTTATCAATCCGGAGAACTGCAGCTGCTGCCATTTTGCATTGAATAAATGACGAGCCATGATGGACAAGTCCTCCATTGCTTCGATTATCATATCACACAGCTTTACCCTGTGTTTAACCATGAACACCTTAGACACCTCTTTCCCTTGTCTGCTCTTCGTTTTAGCTTTTTCCCACTTCGCAAATTCGACTGTTTCATTTCCATGTTCCTGTAGTAAGGGTTGAAGATGTGCCATGAGTAGATCAGTTTGGCAGTCACCACATTGTCTATTGATGCAATCGATCTTGTGGAATTTGTTCTCTCCTTTGTCGCACATAGTAATGTTCACTGCTTGATACCTGTCTCTGATTTTCATTTCTGGTTTCTTCACCTTATCAGAAAAATTGTTAAGTGTTCTCAGTTTTAAGTCAATGTTTGTACATACATCGCACAAACAACTGTACATGGGTTGGTGTTTGGATGTTAATATATTTGAAGGCCGTTTGGCGGCAAATGTCGAAAATCCAATGTTGATATCAGGATTATCATCTTTGAAATCTTCATAAACATCTCGTAATGGTCTATCTAGCACTTTCCTTTCTTTCCCACCACGCACCGCTCTCTTATCTGGCAATGTTGTGGCGACACTTGGTTGATTGTAGTGGAAGTCTAACTTTTTTCTGACATAATCGTTAACCGCGTCCTTTCGCTTAGCTCTGGCCTTACTCTCACCACACGCACGTGAAATATCGGATGGCCCTACTTCGAAGAGCAGCGATGTCGTTCTTGTCATTTTGTTCTTTTTCATAATCTTCATGGCCGCGAGAACATAACTTTTAGTGGGCTTGTTTCTCTTAATTTTAGCCTTTAAAATGTCAACAATCTTCTTGCGGCAAAACTGTTTTTTCTTCTGGTTTGGACTGTAGATTAACCCCTTTTTCTTCAATTCTGATTGTTTGGTTGGCGTTGCCTTTTCTACAATATAACTTATCGTTTCTGCGAACTGTGTCGCATTTTTTGGCAGTTTACGCTTTGCTCTGCTAGCACTTTGTCGTATTGCGCTATTTGAATACTCAGTGGACTGACTAGTAGAATTCTGCTGATCTGGACGAAAGAAATTGCGTGGTTGTCTAATATCCTGTCTGTATGATTTGTCATGTTCTTTTACACGTCTTTCTTTTTGAGATGTGCGATTTATGCGACATTTCTTTTGTGTTTCGCGCCAGTATATTCTTTGCTTCTCCCGTTCGCTTCTTGTTAATATTCTCGGTGCTTTGGGTTTTACTTTCACGCCCTTGTCTTTCATGCGCTGCTTATATAACCGCTGTCGGATTTTACTTTGTTCCCTATTTATATCTTTTTGCTCCTTTGTCTGATGCATTCTTTCTAGACGTTTCCTTACCCGTTCCTTCTCTTTGAAACATTCCCAGAGAGCAGGATGTGTTTTCATATCTTCTCTAAACCTACAATTATACATGTAGGTCTATATAGACATTAAACACTACATACACCAAGTTAATTCAGCCGATTCCAATTAATTATGACAACACACAAAACAACTTCAATAGCTGATACATGGGGAGAGCTAAAATCTGTGAAGACAAAATTACAAGGAAAATGGCTATACAAATGTATTACAGCCAACTAATACCTGCGGCCCCTTTCCGCTGGAGTCAGGACTATTTTCTTCGCCTGTTCAGGCTTCGGTTTTCTGGCTCTGAGCTTTACTTTTAGTTCCTATAAACGGTAGTTTTAAGATAATTTGTTGTAATAAAATGTTGACGTAACCTCTTAGATAGCGACGGACGCACCACACAGAAGATGCCTGATGAACGTGGTGTTCATCAGTCAATGGTCAGTGTCACTACTTTGTGCGTTTATCAAAGGCGTTTAGCTCCGAATATTTCTTCCTTTTTAGGTCCAGGATGCCAGCGAGGGGATTAGCCTCGTGTAACGATGGCATTTCTTGTGACCATTGAAATTGAATTAATCAGTGGGTTGTCACAAGCTAAACGTATCAGGGTATTTATGCACCTATCACTGTTTTGCCCCAGGGGGGGGGCGGCGGG
>JBEVXT010000005.1:0-2373 GCA_040505955.1 Sedimenticola sp.
ACCACACTGTCGAGGAAAAAAGCCAGAAGAGCAGCTGTACATAGCGGCCATAGAGCACCTCTTTCAGCTGTCTCTTTAAGCGCCGGAGGGACACCCGTTTTATGTCAATGCACTTTGCAACCGCTTATGGGCTGATGCACAGCCGCCAAAACAAGAAGATATTGAGCAGGCATGGTCACTGGTTGTCGACGAACAGATGCCCATGTTACGTAACGATTTCGCCCGGCTATCGCCTACCCAAAAAGCAATTCTGAATCACCTGGCACATTGCCCGGAAGAACATGTTACCGGTTCCAACTTCCTGAACAGGCTGAATAAGGCGTTGAGCACAGTCAGAGATTCATTCGGGTATCTGAAAAACATGGATATGGTATATCATAAAGATGATAAGTTGTGGACACTCATGGATCCGTGCCTCTCTTTCGACCTGCGCCGCCAGGGTTAACAGCTACTTTCCCGTCCCATCGGAACCACCCGCTTAAGCGAGTGAGAAAAACCTGCTGAGTTTATTCGTTTGGCGCAGTAGGCCAAGTTGAGTCAAAGCATAACCACGGGCGGGAATACGAAACTGGATATCCTGCCAGTTGTGCGAAACTTCCGTGACAAGATAACAGACCCGATTCACAGTGTGAATACCGGTTAGAATCCATTGGTCGGCATCATCGCCACCATCAACCACCGTCCAGACATAGCTTGCAGGCAGTTGCTTCACCAACTCGAAATCCTCTCCAAATGTTTCCAGCCCCAATCCACCCCAAACATCATGATTGGCATCTTTGTGACGGTACGGGCGAAAGTCCGCATGACTTTAAGAAATTCTTCATCAGCATTCTGAGGTGCGTCATCGTATAATCCAAATACTTGTGACTCGTAATATCGGCGTTTTGCCCAGCCCATATCAAAATTACGGTTGTAACTTTGGAAATCATTTGCATTTAACTGTTGTCCACGGGCAACTAAATTCCCAACTCTATTACTCTGATAACGAATCTCAAACCACGCTTCTGCGCGGTTATTATTAAGGATGGCAGATCTCAGTCGAGGACCTACAATACCAGGACCGGCATTCCAAGCTAAACTAAGCAGTGCAATGCATTCTCTGGATGTTGAAAAGGGGGTTCCATTTGGATCCTGGTAGGTCTGCCAAGCCAGAGGAGCGCCAAATAGGATGTCTGAAACTTCATTTTTGTAATAGGGTAAGGCACCATTAAGCGCAACGATCATCTCATCTTCGGTATTACCATTACCACTTTTATCCCAAAATTCAAAAGTAGCATGGCGTTGATTGGCAAAACCATTAAGTGTCCCATCTGCTGCACGCTGTGCCATTATGGTATGCAGTTGAGCAATGTTGCCTGCTTGTATAGCTGCATCTAGACTATTTATATATCCCTGTTCAGCATTCCTTTGAGCAGCAGTTCCTGCACCACTTGCCAACAGATCCACCTCAATTCCTAAGGCTTTATATACTGCTTTTCTAACGACGCTCCCACCTTCTATTAGATCAAACCCTATGCCAATGGTCAGATTCCCTCCTACTAGCCTAACATCATTATGTGGAGCTTCAACTTCGCTCAAAAAATCATATAATTCATCGTTAAAATTATTAACTGTATGGAAATTGATACTCATTTTATAGCCTTATTTAAAGTTATTGATCTCACACGAATATCCATGATTAACCCCATTAGCATAAATGCTGCCAAATCCGGCAGATATAAAAACGGGTCGATTCTTAAAGTACATCAGAATCCCATTCAACGCTCCTGCGTTTATACTATTCTGCTTGTCTATATCCTTCATATCCTTTGTGGCAATTCTAGCAATCGCCCACCAGTGCGCAGGTTGGAGATAGGTATTGTTGTTTCTCGTATAACTCACAAATGTAACTGGTTTATTATTGTAAAGGTTTACCTTGACCATCCACAAACGGTAGGCACCAGCCAGGCCCAATTCAATTTCTTTTCGAATAAAAGATGCCTGAGCATGATCCCCAAATATAGATTCAACCAATTTGGTAAATAACTCTTTATGTTGCAGCAGAACCAACTCCTGCCATTCTGGCTTGCTTAATCCCGGCATACTAAAAACTATACGACGAGGTTCAAAGTCCAGATTACCCTTGGGCGTAGTGTGATTTAACCAGCGCACCAACGCTTCACATAAGCCGAAACCTTGCCCTTGATTAGTTATATCCATTTTGGAATCAAAGGCAAAATTAGTCCCAGGCGGAGAACCCATCGAAAGTAATCGAGTATGTTCTTTCTCCTGAGCTGTTATGGGGGGTGTAGCCACAGCATGATGTACGCATTTAGCAACCTACGCCATATTGGCTAACCTTTGCCCAAAACTGGTCCCACCGTTTTGATCGTT
>JBEVXT010000006.1:0-2454 GCA_040505955.1 Sedimenticola sp.
CATCTGTTTGCCGGTTCTCTGCTAAACCGGAACCATGGTATCGATTCAATCGGGCTAATTCTTCAGGGAAATGTCAATTCAAGTCTCACACATGGTGCGCCATTAAGTATGTCGCCAGAGAACGATTACTCACCACCATACATTGTGTTCCGCGAAAATACCAAGTTCGTACCATGGGATAGCATCACTTTCAAATCGGTTATGAAATCAGCATTGGAAAAGGCACAAAGCACAGGTGAGATGGCCGTTAGTGGGCGTTTAAAATTATCAATGAATGATGACAGGAATTACGGCGTAATAGCCTGCCTTCCCTTCTATCAAACGGAGTCAGATAGTGCAGTTGTTCCAATATTAGTTGGATTTGTGGTGGCTGTATTGAAGCTGGATGAGTTGGCTCATGCAGCGATTAGCTACCTTGAGCCCAGGGGAGTCGATCTTCTGATACAGGATGACTCCGCTGATAAAGGTAGCCGTTTCCTGGAATTCTACGCTAGTCGCCTGAACCCCACGGCTGTGTTTCATCCAGCTCAGATAGAGGAGTGGCTTGAAAATGCAGACATACTTCTTACCGAGGTAGTCCAGATGGGAGATAGAAAATGGTCAATTACCGCTGTCCCCAATACAAATTTTCGTAGTGCAGAGGCCTTTCAAGAGGGTCCTTTTGTGGTGCTTTTTGCAGGTATTCTGCTTACGTTACTGCTCTCAATTTACCTTCTCAGGATCAAGCTTGGCATGCAGGAACGCCTGAAAATGGGTCAGCTATTGAAGGATAGGGAGGAGCTGTTTTGGCAAATGACTGAAACGGTTGATGAAGTATTTTGGGCACTTTCGGCTGATAGGGATAATCTGCTCTATGTGAGTCCGGCTATTGAGTCCATATGGGGAATAAAATGTCAGGCGCTGTATGAGAACACAAAAATGTTTTCCGATGCCATTCACCCTGACGACCGTACTCAATGGCTAAATGCACTTGAAAATGCGAGCCATGGAGCAGAACCGATAGAGACCATCTATCGGGTAAGGCGTCCCGATGGTACTCAACGCTGGGTTCGGGATAATGCCTTTCCTGTACATGACAAGGAGGGACAAGTCTTCCGGCTTGTCGGAGTGGCGGAGGATATCACAGAGAAAAAACAGGCGGATGATGCACTGCGTGATTCAGAAAACAAGTTACGAACAATATTCAACCAGTCACCTGATAGGATTATGACCGTGGAGGGAGGGGGGGAAATCCTGCTGATGAATCATGGAGCAGCACTTGAGCTTCCCAGTATCCGCAGTGAGGGGATAGACTCCGCCACCCTCTTACCCACCAAGTACCAAGACAACTATCGGCAACTCTTAACACGGGCCTTTCAGAACGGTGAGGTCAGTTATTTCCAGTATCGGGCCGATGATGAGTCCACCTGGTGGGAAATAAGAATCGTACCGATCACCGAAGAGGATGAGGTCAACGCCGCCATGGTGATTGCCACAGACATTACAGAAAAACGCAACTACCAGACCCAGGCAATTCGTAATGCACGCTTGGCATCCATCGGAGTTCTTGCCACAGGTGTCGCCCATGAGATCAATAATCCAAACAATGCCATTCAAACCAGTGCGGCCCTATACAGTCATGTCTGGCAAGATGCCATGCCGGTTCTCAGAGAGTATTACCGGGAGCAGGGCGACTTTTCTCTGGGCGGGCTCTCCTTTGCCAATGAGGGTGAGTCACTGGGTGATTTGATTTCAGAAATTAAGGATAACTCCCGTCGTATCAAAGCGATTGTAGAGAACCTGAAACATATCGGAAAAAAAGACCGGGGAGACCTGAATGAAGAAGTTGACATCAATACTGCGCTGCGGGCGGCTGCCGGAGTATTGAAGAGCACCATCGACAAATATACCGATCACTGGGTGATGGAGCTCTCTAAAAATCTCCCTCCTGTAAGGGGAAATCTACAGCAACTCGAACAGGTATTCATCAATGTCATGCTCAATGCATTACAATCCCTGAAGGATAAGAACTGCGGTGTCAGAGTGAAATCGGACATTGATCCTGCGAGCAGTGACTTGTTGATTCAGGTGGTAGATCAGGGATCGGGAATCGCAGAAGATGACCTTCCGAGGGTAACAGAACCCTTTTTTACCACGCGACTGGAAGCGGGAGGTACGGGTCTTGGGTTATCCATATCAAGTACCATTATCGAAAATCATCACGGCTCAATCACTTTTTATTCGTCAAGCAGAGGCACACGAGTCACCCTGCGATTACCGGTGAACGACAGGATCGATAGCCAATGAATTATCAAACTTCACCCGATTTACCCCTGGTACTTGTGGATGATGAAGCTACCGTGCTCCATAGTTCAAAGTTACTCTTATCAGGCGCCGGTATAAGGCAGATCATTACTCTGGGAGAGAGCAAAGAGCTGCTTCCTCTGCTTGAGGAGCGGGAAGTGGCGGCTATAG
>JBEVXT010000007.1:0-8310 GCA_040505955.1 Sedimenticola sp.
CGTGGGAGTAAGCGAAATACACAGTATTAAGCTTTCAACTGATTTGGTGGTCAGAGTGAACAGACGTGCTTTATGAGCTCTGACAAAAATCTTGGATTAAAGTTTCATTATAGATTTTAAAAATTGAATTATTTAACCATTATGTAGAATTAATTGAGAGGAATTTAGATATATAAAATTTATTCAGAAAAAGTGCTTTAAATGCGATAAAATAGTGAAAATTGGATTAAATTTTGGATTATTTTGGAATTATCTTTGTTCTAAATGTGCACATTTTATCATGATCCCTGCTGGGCAGATGGTCATTAGGGTGCAGCTGCTGGTCATCTTGCAGTATTAAGTTTCTAAATGATGTGTGTTCTGCCTCTGCAGAGCAGTTCCTGCTGTGATTCTGGCAATGGATGCCACATTATCATGTAACATGCTGCAACACAGTATGGCACCAAGTGTCTACCTGCTGTGTTCTACAGGCCTCCCTGGTCAGGATTCAGGATATAGTGGCAATTAATTTGCAATGTGATAGTTCCTTGGGAAAATCCCATCCCTGACAAAAACAGCTTTCTGGCAACATTAGAGGAATTAACCAGCTGGTGCAATTCACAAAATGGCGAGTAATATTATTTACTCGTCAGACATCGGGGCCTCTGCAGAGGGGGATCAACCAAATGATGACATTGAGCCAAATGATCCAAATGATGGGAAGCTGTATGACGTGAACATTTCCAAAAAGACTAGCTCATCAATATCTGTTGTCTTCAAGACAAATGAAATATTCAAGAACTTTGCCAGTACCATTCGTGACAAGTATGAATTTAAACAAAACAAAAGCAAAACTGGCATTGAAACGACATTTGATGTAGACTCAAAGAAATGCAACTTAGTGCTCTACTCCCAAAGCAAGCGTCTGCATATTCAGGGTTCTACATGTCGAGCTTGGGTGGACACAACATTCAAAGAATTGTCAAATACCCTAGTCAACACAAAAGACAAATGTGCAACACCAAACAGAGATGAACAGGCTCCTTACCAAACCCCTCCCACAAGTAGACGCCCGACTGAACCCCCAAAATCAGGAAACATTCTGCAGAAAATAAAACAAACTTTGTTCAGTCCTCGAACACAAGAAACTAGTGACGGCAATATTAATGTTATACAATCGCCAAGTGTGCTGACCAGTAGCATCTCGGAGACACCAACAATTGGTAAACAACATGTAAAATCACCCATAATTGACAATACAGTGATTGACATAACAGACTGTGATGCCACACAAACTGAGACTACTACCAGTAGTCCCTCCCCTTCAGCAAAGAGCAACACCTCAACCGAGAACATAGACTACAAACCGATGTATGAAAAACTATTGACAATGAATAGAACAATTCAAGAGGAATGTAAAGATTTAATAAATGCATCAAAATTATTAAAAGAGGAAAATGCACAGTTGAAATCTAAAACCGCGGAAATCAAAAACGTTCAGGCTAAATATGTAGAAGTCTGTAAATCAAATGAGAAACTAACTAGCGAAATAAGAACGCTCAAAGTTAAGCTCGCTGATGCTAACTCGAAAGTGATGATTCTCGAAGAAGAAAAGAACAAACTAGTTCAGACACAGAAAAAGGCAGCTCAAGAAAAAACTCAGTTAGTTGGAGAACTGATGAGCAGCAGAACAATGAGTGAGTCAGTAGATGACAAAATTGAATCAAAATTCAATGAACTGCGGTCGGAACTGCTCAACGAAATAAAGAGTATTAAACAACAGATAGGCATAAATACTGGCACCATACTTACGAATAGTGAACATTCTACGTCAACTAATATGCCCAATACTAATGTTCCGGGTACAAACTTTCAACAGGCCAACACAACAGCTAACAATGTAATACCCACGCAACCAAGACATGACCGTACACCAGTCTATGTGTCCGGAGACAGCATTGTCGGCGTTCTTAGCGCCAAAATAATGTCTGACAATTCCCTGAACGTGAGTGTTAAAACAAACCGAGGTGGTACGGTTGAGACAATCCAGGAGTCTCTACTGAATGTTGCTCACGACAAACCAAACTACATCTGTGGAGTTAAAGCTGTAGTGTTGCATGTGGGGACAAATGATGTCTCAAATGCTACCAGTATGGGGACAATCACAGAGAAGTATGACACACTCACAGACACAGTGCAACAAATCAATCCCGAGGCCAAAATTGTTATTTCTTCAATCTTACCGAGACGCAGAAACACACTGACAAACAATGCTATAGATGATGCAAACAACAAGTTAAAACATATGTGTCAAGTGAAAAATTACCACTTCCTGGACAATACTTCGGCATTTAAGCAAGGTGACGTCACAAATGGCTCACTATATAAAGATGACTTGCATCTAAACTCCAATGGTGCGCGAATTCTGGGTAACAATATCACAAGGAAAGTGAAGCAAGTTCTTGGAATACCCATGGATGATACGCAGCATGACACATCAGGTTCCGGAAGACAGCCACGGAATTTTACGAAGGAGAGGTTTTCAGGGAGGAGAGTGAACAACAACCCGATGATGCCACCATGGATGCCGTTCTACCCGCCGTGGTATCCACCCCAGAGCAGCCGACGCGGTTGGCAAGTACCACAGTAGATCGAAGTGAAAATGACAATACCTGTATATACACTTTAAATGTTGATTCAACTGACACTCTATCTGATAGAAACCATGACGATCACGACAGTTGTTTTAACTCCAATATGTTTGATGACGTGACTATTCCCACCAGCCCTGTAAATATTGACAATTCCTCATTTGACAGTCATCAAATTGATCAATGGTTTACAAAGAAAGGACTCAACATTGTTCACCTAAATATTCATTATGTGTATCCAAAACTGGATGAAATCAAAATGGTTTTAAATGAACAACCCAACATTGACATACTTTGCCTATGTGAAACTTTTCTGCATGATGATTTCTTAGACAAAGAACTGCACATTGATGGTTATAACATTATTCGTCGTGATAGGCCCAGTCATGGCGGTGGTATCCTCATTTATTACAAGAATAGTCTCGCATGTACCATTAGACATGATCTCTTGCACAGTGATATTGAGATGGTATGGTTAAATATTAAATGTAGCATGCAGAAACCCTTTCTACTGGGTTATGTTTATAGACCACCATCAACAACAAGTGACTGGTTACAGAAAGTTGAAACAATATTAGAAAAAGTTCATTGTGAGAATAAGGAAGTCATTCTTCTTGGTGACTTCAACTTTAATCTGCTAAAATGTGATGCAAGAACGCGCAATTGGTTGCTTACAATGGATGCAGTAAACTTGCAGCAATTAGTGACAGTTGCTACCAGATGCACTGATACAACCGAAACCCTAATTGATCATGCCTATACAAATACTGTTGTGAATATTAGCCATGTATCTGTACCACATTATTCTATTAGTGATCATTACCCTGTTTGTATTTCTAGAAAATTATCACATCTGACCGATAAAGGTCCATCACACAAAATAATCAAATATCGATCAACAAAGCATTTTCAGGACAATCACTTCCTTGACGATCTCTCTAGCCAACCATGGTCTGTTATTGACATATATTCTGATCCTAATGATGCTTTGGATTTCTTCTTAAAATTATTTAAAACAGTGTTAGATAAACATGCACCAAAAAGGTCTAAACGGGTTAAAAGGGTCAATCAGCCAAATTGGATGAACGAAGAAATTCAGACTGCTAGGCGTACTAGAGATCAATTTCATGCCAAAAAAGATACTATAAATTACCGCATTTGGTGTAATAAGGTCAAACTATTAATTTCTAATGCCAAAAAATCATATTATGCAGAAACAATAAATAACAACAAAAGAAATCCAAAGCTATTATGGAAAAATCTACATGATATAACTGGCAATTCCACAGGCCACCAGACTACATTCATTAATAATGAAAGTGGTGAACCCATCTTGGATCCAGAGGAGACAGCAAATACTTTCAATGAATTTTTCACTAATGTTTTTCGCAACTACGATACTGAAACTGCTAATACATCGGTCAATTTAACTAAACTTGACTCGTTTGTTAATGAAAAGTTATCACATGGTAATAATTTCCAAATCCCATTAGTCTCAACTGACTTCGTGTTCGAACAACTAATCTGTTTAGACGCCATGAAAGCTACTGGTGTTGATGAACTTAATGCAAAATACTTGAAACTCGCTGCTCCAATAATTTCTGTTCATGTATCTAAAATTATTAACTTGAGTATTGAACATGGCATTTATCCTGATGTATTTAAGAAAGCCAAAGTTACGCCTATCCACAAGAAAGGACAAAAAGATGATAAAAATAATTATAGACCAATATCAATCTTATCGGTGCTATCTAAAGTAATTGAAAGACATGTAAGCAATTCCTTGTGCAATTACCTACAGGATAATAATCTAATACATGATCAGCAATCCGGTTTTCGTAAACAACATTCATGCCAAACCGCTTTAACTAAACTTGTAGATGACTGGCTCTATGCTATAGATAATGGAGACATTGTTGGAACGGTCCTGCTGGATCTTACTAAAGCTTTTGATTTGGTCAATCATGATATCCTTCTTTCAAAGCTCAGTATGTATAAGTTTAATTCTAACTCATTATCATGGTTCAAATCATACCTAAATAATCGATCACAACAGGTAGCGGTAGGTTGTCAATTATCTGATTCTCTGCCCATACAATCAGGAGTTCCTCAAGGCTCTGTATTAGGGCCACTCCTTTTTATTATTTACATTAATGACCTACCACTTCATACTAAATATTGCTCAACTGACATGTTTGCTGATGACACAACCCTTACAATGACAGGCAAAATTTCTTCTGATTTATCCACGCATATTAATACAGATCTGGATCTAGTTCAGCAGTGGTGTGATTCAAATAAAATGGTAATCAATCCAGCAAAGTCTAAAGCAATGTTTATTACATCCAAGGGTAAACAACATAGAGCAGTTCCTGAAACAAGTATCTTAATTGGGGAATCAGAAATACATACATCCACACAGGAAAAACTTTTGGGTGTTATAACTGACAGTACATTATCTTGGCAATTTCAAATAGACTCGGTCATTAAGAAATGTAATTCTTTACTTTTCCTCTTAAGTAGACTCAAGCAGTACTTATCCATTCATGTAAGAATAATGTTCTATAACGCATATATTTTGCCTCACTTAGACTATTGTTGCACAATTTGGGGTAATTGTAATTCAGAATATCTAGACCGGGTAACTAAGTTCCAAAAACGAGCAGCTCGCCTAATATTAGACAAAGACTACGATACTCCTTCTGAGGAACTGTTTAGTATGCTCAACTGGATGACATTCCGTGATAGAATTCAATATCAAAAAGCAATACTTGTGTACAAAATTCTCAACAATTTAGCACCATCATATTTGTCCAATCTTTTTCTACATACATGTGACACTCATAGCCTTAATTTGAGATCAGTGGCCACTGATCTATTACACATCCCAAAACCAAACACTGAACTGTACAGGAAAAGTTTTGCTTACTCTGGATCCAAGATATGGAATTCATTACCTGAAAATGCAAGAACATCTACATCATTGGATGACTTTAAGCACTCTTACTTACAATGGTTTCATTCTCATTAACTCTTTGCATGCTAGCGGGCGATGTAACAGTCAAATATGTTATGGAGTTTCATTAGAATTGCATCATGGTGATGCAATTTCTAATGAAATTCCAAGACATATTTAAAGAGAAAACACAGAACATCTTTGCGATAAGCACAAAAAACACCTATTATTATTATCGCCATCTGCAAATAAATTTTGAACTATTTATAGCCAGTTTACCCAGCATGCAAAGAGTTAATAACATGTTAGATGTTACAGCTAAATTGTTTATGCCTTACGCTTGTACACATATTATTCAGTCATATTGTTGTAATGAGTGTAGTATATATATGTTTATACATGTAGTAATATAGTTAGATTGTTATTAAGGACCCCAGGGAAGATTGGCATTGGCCAACTGGGCTTTCTTGTAAAATAAAGTCATTATTATTATTATTATATTTGGTTTGTTAAATACAAGTGACCGTAACAGTGCTTGCAATCGGTGCGTCAAGTTCGCCGGTGCTCGCAATCGGTGTGTCAAGAGCGCTGGTGCTCGCAATCGGTGCAGCATCGTAAATATCATGAGCTCCACAATCTGGCGGAACGGTGTTCCAGTACGTTATGCAAACGTGCACTTAATATGTGTTATCCGTTATGTACAATAGTTATCAAAGCTAGTGTGCCCTGCGCTCTTCTTTATGATATGCCACTGTGTCCATGCACGTATGTTATAATATGAATATTCACATTTCCACACGTGTACAAATCAAAGTCCTTAACCATATGAGTTATGAATTCCACTGACGGTTGATCCATGGTCACTGCCTATAATTAATCCTGTACATATCATGATGTCAAATTAATAGCTGCGGGTATGGCGTCTCGTGAACAGATATAAAGTGCACGTTTGTATGACATAGCAGAACCCTGCTCAATCAGATATAAGTATCGTTAAATCATGAGCTCCACAATTTGGCGGAACGGTGTTCCAGTATGTTACACAAACGTGCACTTACTATGTTTTATCGGTTATGTACAGGACCTACCAGTACGCATATTGTTTGTGGATTATCAAGAATGGATTTGAATCGTATTATTTCATCTTAACATTTTGGACATATCCAAACCGTCCCTTCTTTCGATACCTCCAGCCACTTCTCATCATCTGATAAATTAACACAACCGCGATGATACCACCGATCACAGTCAGAACACCCTATCCATGGCTCTTCATCCTCATCAAACCAAACATGTAAACAAACAGCGCACGCGTCTTTATCAATTTCCGCCGTCTCTCGTTTTTTCCCTTTTCCTTTTCCTTTTCCCGGTCCCTTTCCTTTTCCTTTTCCCTTCTCTTTCGTTTTTCCTCTTGTCTGCACATGTATACCATGCCCTGTTTCGGCGCTGGTGCTTTCAATTGATGCGGCAACATCGCTGGTGCTCGCAATTGATGCATCAGCGGCACTGGTGCTTGCAATCGGTGCGTCAAGTTCGCCGGTGCTCGCAATCGGTGTGTCAAGAGCGCTGGTGCTCGCAATCGGTGCATCAAGACCGCTGGTGCTCGCAATCGGTGCGTCAAGAGGTCTCGTGGTCGGACGTATCCTAGTAGATTCCACACCTGATAGTCG
This sequence comes from Sedimenticola sp., assembly GCA_040505955.1. GTDB lineage: Bacteria > Pseudomonadota > Gammaproteobacteria > Chromatiales > Chromatiaceae > Vondammii. Next base: position 7,257 of record JBEVXT010000007.1, read on the forward strand.
TTCAGGAAATGGCATGGTGTCATTCTGCATTATTGCCCCGGACAGTTGTTCGACCAATATGTCTTTCTTTTTTGACAGACTGAGGGTTAGACCGTATGACTTTCCAATAGTGATTATATCTTTTTTGGTGAAATCAGTCAATACGGCCTTGTCCAGCATGACGGATCCCTTCAGCTTCAGATGGCCAGCTTCATTCCCTTGTGATACATCTGTTTGTAATGTAGCCAGAGAAAGTGACCCTTTTTTCTTTTGCTCTTTTCTAATGAGCACTGATTTCCTATGTTCCATGGCCTTTTTCTTGCCTAGGTCCTCTATTATTTTCTTTCTAAACTCGGCATCACATACTTTTAGATACGAATCGGTGACTGCCTTGAACAAATCCAAAACAGCAACCGTTCCTTCGACAATGTCATCCAGCACACTTGCACAATCATCGTTATCAGTGCCATGAAACATCACCACGCTGTCCACTGCGCCAAACAGCGATACCCATACATCAAACAGCGCAGGATCATCCTGTATAGTTTTATGCACATGCTGCAACAGGTGTGGGCCGTGTATTTGAAGGTGATGAGCACTGTAGAGTGGCAACCGTTTCGTTTCTAGATATAAAAAAAATTCAAATACATTGTCTGAAATGTTGGTCAGTCCACATGACAGGTTTTGTTTACGGTGCACGTCTATTAGACTTTCCGGGTGGTTTGATTGTTCCAAAATTTCAGCTTGAGATTTTATCATTCCATTCAGTAGGTTAATTTTCACTTTGGCACTGAAATCCAAGACACATCCAGCGGATTCCAAGTCATTCCTCACCAAATTTGTATTGTGGTGTTTTACCTTGGCAATGGCTCTGCCTCCAACATATCGTACCTTGCCGTGTCCAGAAACAGGGATGGATTGGATGACGATGGCCTCTTGTTGTGCCGTCTGTTTCTCATTAAGAACATATTTTCTTACTTCTGTTATCAAACTTCCTGACAAGAGACTGTTGACGGATCGAGGCCGAAACAAACTGATGCATGCAGATTGATATTCTGTTGACCGTAGATATGTG
>JBEVXT010000008.1:0-2934 GCA_040505955.1 Sedimenticola sp.
CATTGACACCTCAGTTGCAGAAGAGACACCAGACTTGGGCCTTGGGCTTGAGACCGGGCAAAGGGTCGATAACCGGCCAGAAGCGGTGAATTTGGTGTAGAGTGGCCTTGGTCAGCTTCCAGCACAAAGCTGAACGTAATGGATATCAGGTCAATAGATCGGGCATAGCCTGTGGCTGGGAAAACCGTGTTCCCTATTATCCATTCAAATGTTGGAATGTTAGAACTGACCCCACACATATGTACTTTGACGGAATATCTGATATTAATGGATAATAACACAGAGATTTGGCGTCATTATTATGAGAAAACGTTGTCTCACAAACACTCACCAAGAACTGAATTGGCTTCAAAACTTAACGAATCCAACTTCAAAGTTGCTATCGACTGTGGGTGCGGCACTGGTAGTGATGTTTTTTATCTTGCTCAACTTGGTTATCAGGTTTATGGCTTCGATATTAACCCAGACTCTATATCTATCTGCCGTAAACGCTTTGGTAATGATCCGCTTGTTGAAATTTCTCAAGCTAGCTTTGAAAACTATGACTACCCAACATGCGGGCTGATCGTCGCTAACTCTAGTTTGTATTTCGCGGAACCGACGCATTTCAAAAAAACATGGGATTCACTGACTTCAAGCTTAGTTAATGGTGGAGTGTTCGCTGGTGACTTTATGGGAATGAATGATAGTTGGGCAGCTAATTATCGAAGCCCGACAGCACCACTAACAAAGCATCAGGTGTTAGACTTATTCGCTGGTTTCGAAATTATCAGGTTTCATGAGCGCGATGAATTAGGTAAAACATCCATTGGTAAAATGAAGCATTGGCATACATTTTCATTGGTAGCTGAGAAATGTACATAACGATAAGCATCCAGATAAGATATCAGATGGTTAGAGCCGAATGGCACTTGCTTAAAAATGATTAAAGAGTACTGACCTCAATACCATTATTGACCCCACTTATTAATGAGTAAGTTAATATAAACAGCCACAAAGCCTATGAAAGTTATCCTTTATGATATTGATAGTAAAATACCCAATCTGGCACTAATGAAGTTGAGCAGCTATTATAAAAACAAAGGATATAAAACACTACTCTCAAAAAAGCCCATATTTATACCCGGCGATCTCTATTTTGCAAGCGTTGTTTTCAACTCAAAAAAATCACTAGATCTAGTTAACAGATTAACAAAATATTATGGAGATAAAATTACCATCGGCGGAACCGGTGTTGACCTAAACACACGTCTTAATGAAGAGGTGGATTGTCAGTTCCCAGATTACAGTCTCTATGCTCACACAAAATATGCCCTTGGCTTTTTAACACGCGGTTGTAATAAACGCTGTGAATTTTGTGTGGTTCCAAAAAAGGAAGGGCACCTACAACCCAACTATTCAACCTTTGATGACTTTATTCCAAAAGATCAGAAAAATGTAATGCTGCTTGATAACAGCCTTCTAGCTGCACCTAATACGACAGATCTACTGAAAGAGATTGCGAAGAGGCAATACAACGTTAATTTTAGCCAGACTTTAGATATTCAGCACCTCACGGATGAGATATATCAAACATTAATAAATGTTAAATCGGTGAATTCAAGATTCACGCGAAAGATGATCTATTTTAGTTGCAATACAGTCAAACAGACTGAATGGTTCAATGCCAAATCCGATCAACTCAGAGGGTTTGGAAAAGGGCAAGTAACTGCCGTCATCATGTTTGGTTTTAATACTCGACTTTCGCAGGATTTCACCATACTCAAAATGATGAGAAAACTTGGAGTAATACCATTTGTTCAGGAATATCAACCCATACCAGGTGTTTCTGCACGAATACCAGAAGACTATTTCGACATGAATCTTGATGAGCTCACAGAGTTTCGAATTCGTACCAACGGTCAAAACGGTGAGAAGTTTTTGCGATATGTAAGCAACTTGTATTTCAATAGACATGGAAGATATTATCTTCCAATGTTGCAGGCGATCTATAGGTATAACAACAAACAAAGATTGCAATATTACCTAGACCGCCCAGAACTGCTTAGCGTTGACATGTATAAGAAATACTTGTAACTATTCAGCACTGTGCCGTGACTGTTCAGAGTGCCCCTAAAATTCGTCAGTTCAAGATGCAAAATGTGAGTTTACAACTATAAATGATCATTTTGTAACGCAGAAATGGTGGATTTTAGGGGTAAGCTGGATAGTTACGAGATGGATTAGGTAGCAACCAGAGTCAACCCTGCATGTAGAGGGAGTGGATAGATTGATCTTCGAGAACGGCCTTGATCTGCTTCAGCCCAATCAAAGCCTTCAAGCCCTCCACTGACACCTCAACAGCAAGGGATCCAAGAACGCTGGTGGTGTCCTCCATGCGCCGCCCGCCATATTGCGCCAGCATCTGGTCAATTTCGTCCAGACTTTCAGCTGACGTTTCACGAACAGCCGACATGATTGCTGATCGTTTACTGCGAACGCTACGGGTGGTTGAGCTATGCGCCTTGGATAACTGCAACAACAGCACAGCACTCACAAGCTGCCCGGGTTTCAAACGGGCCAGCCGGGAGTTAAACTCCCTGCTTATCTTCTGGTCGGTAATCTGTGAATCAGTCGAGATCATATCAGTAACACCTTACAGAGCTGCAAGGGCATCCAGGGGTTGAATCAAACCGTACCCCCACCGATTTTGTCGGGGCGGCCCGTATTACCACCTGGATGCTTCGCTGTATCTTTCAATACGTTGATTATAGCGTCAACCGGCGCATTTGGCTTGGCCGCCATGAGCAGAGCCGCCACGCCCGCTACATGGGGGGTGGCCATGGATGAACCGTCCATGTAAGTGTACTCGAAAGTCTGTCCACCGTTTTTCTGCGGTGGGATGCAGGAGTATACCTGCACACCGGGCGCCACCACATCCGGTTTAGTCACCAA
>JBEVXT010000008.1:3034-20341 GCA_040505955.1 Sedimenticola sp.
TGTACTCGAAAGTCTGTCCACCGTTTTTCTGCGGTGGGATGCAGGAGTATACCTGCACACCGGGCGCCACCACATCCGGTTTAGTCACCAAGTAATACCATCCTTCTGCTCCTGCCCGGCGAGAACATCATACTCGACCACTTTCGGGCGGATAAGCTGGATACGCTGATTAGGCAGAATAGCCACCACATCATCCTGCTCCGCCAGTGTAGGCAGGGTGTTACGGGTGATCTCCATAGATGCGATAGGCAATTGGGTGCCACCAATGGCTGAAACACCGAGCTTGCTACCACGCCCTTTCTGTCGCTTGGCTCCTTCTTTCTGGTAGGTATCAAACAACTTATTTTGCAATGGTTGCTGCATTGCCGCCTGCTGCTTGACAAAAGCCAACCGTTTTTTCAGCACCCGCAAACGCCCACGAACCTTAGGCTGCTCACCGGGTGATCTAAAGATGACAATGGCATCCCGTTTGTCGTTAGGACCACTTTCGGCCAGAAAGGGGCTGAAGCTGGGGGATATTTTCTGCTGGGAACTCATGGCATCACTCCATTGATTGTGTTTTCAGACTGATTTATGAAGGCCTTTCCTGCAACCTTACATGAGGATACTAACGAATAATCATCTCGCAGGATAGAGATCCCCATATTATCCCAGGAGCCTCAGTTGACCGATACCCATCAGCCGCTGAACATCAAACTCCCCTCCCGGGCATCGACAAGCACCCGGTCACCGCTGTCGAAGCGACCTGCCAGGATTGCCTGGGCCAGAGGGTTCTCCAGCTGTTGACGGATCGCACGTTTTAGCGGGCGGGCGCCGTAGACCGGGTCGAAGCCCGCTTCACCCAGTTGATCAAGGGCTGCTTCCGACAGCTCCAGTGTGATCTCGTGGGCGGCCAGGCGTCTTTTCAGATAGCCGATCTGAATCGCGCAGATGGCGCGGATCTGTTCACGGCCGAGGGGATGGAATACCACCATCTCATCCACGCGGTTGATGAACTCGGGGCGAAAGTGGTCGCTTACCTCCTCCATCACCGCGCTCTTCATTGCGCTGTAATTCTCTTCACTGGCAAGATTCTGAATCAGATCGGAACCCAGGTTGGAGGTCATGACGATCACCGTATTGCGAAAATCGACGGTGCGGCCCTGTCCGTCGGTAAGACGACCATCATCCAGCACCTGCAGCAGGACATTGAATACATCCCCATGGGCCTTCTCCACTTCATCAAGGAGAATGACCGAGTAGGGACGGCGACGCACCGCTTCGGTGAGATAGCCGCCCTCTTCATAACCGACGTAGCCGGGAGGAGCACCGATAAGGCGTGCCACCGAGTGTTTCTCCATAAACTCTGACATATCGATGCGGATCATCGCCTCCTCGGTATCGAAGAGAAAATCGGCCAACGCCTTGCACAGTTCGGTCTTGCCGACACCGGTGGGGCCGAGAAAGAGGAAGGAGCCGTTGGGCTGGTCGGGATCGGCAAGCCCTGCGCGGGAGCGACGGATGGCATCGGAGACCGCTGACAGCGCCTCACCCTGCCCCACCACGCGCTGACCAAGCTCCTCCTCCATGCGCAACAACTTCTCACGGTCACCCTCCAGCATTTTTCTGACGGGGATGCCGGTCCAGCGGGAGACCACTTCGGCAATCTCCTCGTCACTGACCTTGTTGCGCAGCAGCTGCATCTCCTGGTTTTCCGCCAGGGCCGCCGCCTCCAGCTGTTTTTCCAGCTCGGGAATACGGCCGTACTGTAGCTCGGACATACGGGTGAGATCCCCCGCCCGACGGGCCGTCTCCAACTCCAGGCGTGCCCGTTCCAGCTCCTCTTTGACGTGGACGGCGCCCTGAAGCGCTGCCTTTTCAGACTTCCATACATCTTCCAGATCGGAGAACTCACGTTGCAGTTTGCCGATCGCCGCTTCGAGATCGGCACGGCGCTTTCTGGAGGCGGTGTCGGACTCTTTCTTCAACGCCTCGCGCTCGATCTTGAGCTGTATCAGGCGCCGCTCCATGCGATCCATCTCCTCCGGCATGGAGTCAATCTCCATACGGATCAGTGAAGCCGCCTCATCCATCAGGTCAATCGCTTTGTCCGGCAACTGGCGGTCAGCGATATAGCGGTGCGAGAGGGTCGCCGCTGCGATAATGGCAGGATCGGTGATATCCACCCCATGATGCAGTTCGTAGCGCTCTTTCAAACCGCGCAGGATGGCGATGGTATCCTCAACGCTCGGCTCATCCACCAGCACTTTCTGGAAGCGCCGCTCCAGGGCGGCATCCTTCTCCACATACTGGCGGTACTCATCCAGGGTGGTGGCGCCGACGCAGTGCAGCTCACCCTTGGCCAGGGCGGGTTTGAGCATATTGCCAGCATCCATCGCACCCTCCCCCTTGCCGGCGCCGACCATGGTATGAAGCTCGTCGATGAAGAGGATAACCTGCCCCTCCTGCTTGGAGAGGTCACTGAGCACCGCCTTCAACCGCTCCTCGAACTCACCACGAAACTTGGCTCCGGCAATCAGGGCGCCCATGTCGAGCGAAAGCAGACGTCTGTTTTTGAGCCCCTCGGGGACTTCGCTGTTGATAATGCGTTGGGCCAGCCCCTCGGCAATGGCGGTCTTGCCGACGCCGGGTTTACCAATCAGCACCGGGTTGTTCTTGGTGCGCCGTTGCAGCACCTGAATGGTGCGACGTATCTCATCATCACGTCCGATCACCGGATCGAGCTTGCCCTGTTCCGCCCGGGCGGTAAGGTCGATGGTGTACCGCTCCAGCGCTTGGCGTTGATCCTCGGCATTGGGATCATTCACCTGTTGTCCGCCGCGCAGCTTCTCAACAACCTGCTCAAGAGGCGCCTTTGCAGCACCGGCCTTGCGCATCAACTCACCAAGCTCACCCTTGTCCTCTACAGCTGCAAGAACAAACAGCTCACTGGAGATGTACTGATCCTTACGCTTCTGTGCCAGCTTGTCGGTCTGATTGAGCAGACGACCCAGGTCATTGGAGAGGTGCAGTTCACCTGAATTCCCCTCCACCCCCGGAAGACGGTCGAGGGCATCCCCCAGGCTGGAACGCAACTGATTAATATTGACATCCGCCTGAGCCAGCAGATGCCGTACTGTGCCCCCCTCCTGATCCAGCAGTGCACTCATCAGGTGAGTGGGCTCGATAAATTGGTGATCACGCCCCACCGCCAGGCTCTGGGCATCGGCAAGGGCCATCTGAAACTTGCTTGTCAGTTTGTCCATTCGCATGGGAACAACTCCGCTATCTCTAAGGTTGTAATGGAGATGGGGGAGGGAAGCCGGAATTCAATAGAAGGCGGTTTCAGGGGGCATAGGAGGGTTAGCTGCAAATGGACGCAAATATCAAGCAACGAATTGAGTAACTATTCAGCACGGTAATCCGGAACCCAAGTGTAGGAGCGAACTTGTTCGCGAAGAGCACGTTTCGTAGTCCATCGCGAACAAGTTCGCTCCTACAACACCTTGGTTCCACCATAACTGTGGTTTTCAGGATTTTGGTACAGTGCCAGCTTAAGGATAAAAGGGCACAAAATACGAGTTTATGTGTGGATGTTCGGGGTCGGAGTCGATTGCGGCATAAGTGGGAGCATTTCTCCTCGATCTCAGCGCAATCGACTCCGACCCCTGCCGTAGGTTATTCAAAGATTTACGCTTACCCGCCTTTCTTCCCCTTCTTATAGACCTTGCGTTGAAACAGATCGGTTCTGCGACTGACTACCCGGTCGAGAAAAAGCATACCGTCGAGATGATCCAGTTCGTGCTGCACCGCCCGTGCCTCAAACCCCTCCATCTCATACTCCAGGGGTTTTCCCCAGGGATCCTTTGCCTCCAGTTTGATGCGGGTGGCACGGATCACATTACCTGTATAATCGGGCACCGACAGACACCCCTCACGCCCCATTTCGTAGCCATCCCACTCCACAATCTCTGGATTAATCAGCACCATATAGCCATGATTCGGCACCGGTTTGCGGGTGTTGGAGACATCAACAATAGCGATCCGCTGGAAACAGCCGACCTGTGGCGCGGCGATACCGACCGCACCGGGGCCGGCCAGACGCGTCTCTTCCAGATCATCGATAAAGACGCGCAAGGCATCATCGAACTGCTCCACTGCCGCCGACTCCTGCTTCAACCGCGGGTCGGGAATTTTCAGTATCTCCAGCAGTGCCATAGTCAGCCGATCAGTGTTTCAACGGGTGAGACGGAGACATCAATATCGCCCAGTTCGGCGACCAGCGCTTCAATGGACTCCAGGGGGGCATCGCTGTAACCCTGGATATGCATGATGTAGAGGGGGTTCTCCCGGGAGCCGACCACATCCGACTCCAGTTCGAGTATATTCAAACCGGCCTGAGCCAACACACCGGTAACCTGGGCGACGATGCCGGTGCGATCAGCACCCGCCACCCGTACCTGAATATTGGGCAGTTTGTGCTGGTGCAAGCGTCCTGGGATATCATCGACATGAAGATGCAGCCCCATCTCCTCAACCAATGGGTTCAGCACCTGGGCCACATCACCTTCACCGGAGACCATCAGCATGACAGTAAAGCTGCTCCCCAGACGGATCATTGACGCCTCACCAAGGTTCCAGCCACTGCGGTAGAGCGCCTCGGTTACCCCGGCGACGATACCCGGTCGGTCTTCGCCCACCAAGGTCAACATTTTCCAGTCACTCATAATTCATCCACCGTTATTCAATCCAGATCAGTGATGCCATTCGACCCGTCACGCCGTCGCGGCGATAGGAGAAGAAGCGCTCACTGTCACTCACTGTACAATATTCTCCACCGGCAACGAAACCAACCCCCCGGGTTTTCAGGCGAATGCGGGCCAAGCGGTAGATATCTGCCAGCCAACGGTCACCATGGCCGGCCTTGAAGGCATCCTCGTTCATTTGGTCGATGCCGAGGAACTGCTCACGCACCTCCCCACCGACCTCGAAACAGTCTGCTCCAATCGCCGGGCCCAACCACGCCAGCAGGGACTCCCCCGGCTCAGCAAAACGGTCAACAGCCGCTTCAATGACCCCTGCGGCCAATCCCCGCCAACCGGCGTGGACAGCGGCCACCTTGGTGCCTGAACGGTTGCACAACAACAGAGGGAGGCAGTCGGCGGTCATAATAGCGCACACCCTGCCGGGGGTGTCGCTGAATGCGGCATCAGCCGTTAGCGGTGGATCGGTTGCATCTTCGCCGCATTCGGCTACCGAGCAACCATGAACCTGTTCCAACCAGAGAGGGTCAGCAGGAAGATTCCCCTGGCGCCGCAGCTGGGCGCGGTTATCCGCCACCCGTTGTGAGTTATCACCCACGTGTCCACCCAGGTTGAAGCTATCGTAAGGGGCGGCGCTGCAGCCCTCACGACGGGTGGTGGAGAGCGCTTGCACCCCCTCGGGGGCGGGCCAGTCGGGAACGATCAGCTCAATCACTCTGCATATCTTGATGCAGTATGGTCAATAGTCGTTCCATATCTTCAGGCAGCGCTGATTCCCACTCCATCCACTCACCGCTTGCCGGATGAGTCAGGCCAAGACAGCGGGCATGGAGTGCCTGTCGTTTAAAGCCTTTGAGCTCACTCCGCAGCGCCTCCGTCATTCCCGCCGGCATGCGCTGACGCCCGGCGTAGACAGGATCACCGACGATGGGATAGCGAATATGGGCCAGATGAACACGAATCTGGTGGGTACGCCCAGTCTCCAGACGCACCTGCAGATGGGTGTGGGCTTTAAACCGCTCAAAAACCCGATAGTGGGTCACCGCCGGTTTGCCGCTGTAGTTGACCGCCATACGAGTACGCTGGGTCGGATGACGGCCGATCGGTTCATCGACGGTTCCACCGGCGGTCATCACGCCGGTGACGACGGCACGGTACTCCCGTTTGAAAGCACGCTGCTGAAGTTGTTCCACCAAGGCACGATGGGCGCCAGAGGTGCGCGCAATCACAAGCAAGCCGCTGGTATCCTTGTCCAGCCGGTGAACAATACCGGCACGAGGCAGTTGCACCAGTTCCGGATCGTGGTGCAACAGCGCATTCTGCAGGGTGCCGTCCGGGTTACCCGCCGCAGGGTGCACCACCAACCCCACCGGCTTGTTGACGATGATGATCTCATCATCCTCGTAGACCAGATTCAGTGGGATCGCCTGTGGTCGGCACTCGACCTGATCCTCAATCAGTGCATTCAGCACCACCTGCTCACCCCCAAGTAACTTGTCCCTGGGACGGCGGACAGCGCCGTCAATGGTGACCCGCTCCTGCTTGATCCACTGCTGCAGACGACTGCGTGAAAAGTCGGGAAAGAGGATAGCCAGCACCTGATCCAGACGTTTTCCCGCCAGTTCCATCCCCACCTTGGCTGTCAGATGTAGCTCTTGTTCGGTCACTGCACTCTCTCGATTAAAATAATCGCCCTATCGTACCAGACGGAGGGCCACTCTTTTCGGAAAATGGCTGTGCCCAATAATCCTGAAATCGATTGTAGGAGCGAACTTGTTCGCGATGGGCTTCGAACTGTGCTCTTCGCGAACAAGTTCGCTCCTACAAATGCAACTTTGCCTCCAGCGCGACCGTCTTCAGGATTATTGTGCACTGCAAAATACTGGATAGCCCGGGCTTGCCGTTTGTACCGAAGTTGCCTTGCCACCACCAGGATTCCGAAGAGCAGGTGATTTGAGGTACAATTCACCCATCCGTTGGATCAACCAAGGTTTTTGTCGATGATGGTCAATATCCGCTCCATGATGCTGCTACTGGTGCTCTCTGTTCTCTCCGGCTGTTCACTGTTGCCAAAGGAGGAGGATAAGACCAAGGACTGGAGCGCACAGCAGTTCTACAGCGAAGCCTCTTTTGCTATGTCTGACGGCGACTATGAAACCGCCATCAAGTACTACGAGGGGCTTGAGTCACGCTTCCCGTTTGGCCGTTTTGCCATGCAGGCCCAGTTGGATGTCGCCTACGCCTACTACAAGAATGATGAACGGGAGTCATCGATTGCCGCAGCTGATCGCTTTATCAAGCTGCACCCCCGTAACCCTTATGTTGACTACGCTTACTACCTCAAGGGCCTGGTCAACTTCACCCGCAACCTGACCTTTATCAACCGCTTTGTTCCCACCGACAGTTCACAGCGCGATCCCGGCTCCACCCTTGACGCATTCATTGATTTTGCCGAGCTGGTACGCCGTTTTCCGGAGAGCAAGTACGCCACCGACGCACGCAAGCGCATGGTCTACCTGCGAAACAATCTGGCCCGCAACGAGATACATGTTGCCCGCTACTATATGAAACGCGGCGCCTACCTGGCGGCGGTCAACCGTGGCATCACGGTGGTTGAGAAGTACCAGCGCACACCCTCAGTGAAAGAGGCAATGACCATCATGGTGACAGCTTATGACAAACTGGGTTTGAAGCAGCTCTCAACCGATACCCAGCGGGTACTGGCCCTCAACGAAGCGAAAGGAACCTTCACTCAATCCATTGAAGAGGCACAAGCCGACGAGGATAAATCCCTGGGCAGGGCGGTGTGGGATTACCTGGAGCTGGATAAGAACTAATTTGGGTGGTTATTCAGCTGTGCACATTCAACTACCACCTACTGAAGTAGGTGGGTTAGCGCATTCGGTGCTGATGACTAAAGTCACCAACCACGCACCTTCATAAACGCGCATGAGTCAAAACATTAACTGGCTATGCACAACAATCCTGAAAACCATATTTATGGTGGAACAGGGGTGCTGTAGGAGCGAACTTGCTCGCAATTAGCTTCGTAGGAGACTCTTCGCGAACAAGTTCGCTCCTACACGATATTCCATAAGTTCTCTCCTACGCCTGAGTTCCGGTTTATTGTGCATAGCCACTAAACATTAAGATCAAAGTCACCGTCTAGAGACGGTGGCTTTAACCAAATTACTGGGAAATAATCCGCTACCCAAGGCGTAGGAGCGAACTTGTTCGCGAAGAGCACGTCCCGGAGTCCATTGCGAACAAGTTCGCTTCTACATCAACATTGTCCACCATAGATGTAGTTTTCAGGATTTTTGTATAGAGCCCGTATACCTGATTGTAAGTTGGCGTCAGATAGCCGACTCATCCTCTTCACCGGTGCGGATCCGCACCACTTTTTCCACCGTAGTGACGAAGATTTTCCCATCGCCGATTTTTCCGGTGCGGGCGGCATTGGTGATGGCCTCGATGCACTGATCGAGCTGATCCTCGTTTATCACCACTTCAAGTTTCACCTTGGGGAGAAAATCGACCACATACTCGGCACCGCGATAGAGCTCAGTATGCCCTTTCTGGCGTCCAAAACCCTTCACCTCGGTAGCGGTCATGCCGGTGATGCCTACGCCGGAGAGCGCCTCACGGACATCATCCAGCTTAAACGGTTTAATAATCGCATCGACTTTTTTCATTCTTTACCTGTGCTCCTGAGTCACCTAGAAAAACCGCTGGTCAGCGGGTAGCGCCGATCTCGCCCGAACGCACGCCGGGTGATTTTTACACCCGGGGGCGCCTGGCGGCGCTTGTACTCATTGTTGTCCACCATGCGGGTTATCCTGCGAACCAGGGCCTCATCGAAACCCGCCGCGGTGATGTCCGCAATACTCATATCATTTTCGATATACATCTCCAAAACGGCGTCAAGTATCTCATAGGGGGGCAGACTATCCGAATCTTTCTGATCCGGAGCCAGCTCCGCCGAGGGGGGGCGCTCAATCACACGCTTTGGAATCACCTCACCGCCCCGGTTGCGATATTCACAGAGGCGGTAAACCATCTGCTTCGGCACATCCTTAATCGGCGCAAACCCACCGGCCATGTCGCCGTAGAGGGTCGCATAGCCCACCGCCATCTCACTCTTGTTGCCGGTGGTCAGCAGTATCCGCCCTTTTTTGTTGCTGATCGCCATCAGAATAACACCCCGACAGCGCGCCTGAATGTTCTCCTCGGTGGTATCGACGGCGGTACCGGCAAACTCCTGGGCCAGCATCTCAATAAAGGTGTTGAATGCCGGCTCGATGGGGATTGTACGATGCACCACACCGAGGATTTCAGCCTCGATCAACGCATCCTCGTTACTCATATCGAGGGTGTAGCGGGAGGGCATCATCACCACCTCGACCTGATCGGCGCCCAGCGCATCGACGGCAAGAGCCAGTGTCAGGGCCGAATCAATTCCCCCGGAGAGGCCAAGAACCGCGCCGTGAAAACCGTTCTTATGGACATAATCCCGCACACCCAGCACCAGGGCGTTGTAGATTCCTGCTTCCACCTCCGGGATCGGGGTGATCTTTGACCGCTTTGGGGTGGGCCTACCGCCGCTGTCATCAAACTCGACCAGCTCCTGAGACTCGGTGAAGTAGTCCAGCCGCTGGGTCAAAACACCTTCTGAGTCAACGACAAAGGAGCCACCATCAAACACCAGCTCATCCTGACCGCCCACCAGATTAACGTAGACGATGGGGAGCGCCGTCTCCCGGGCGCGTTGCTGCAGAAGCTCCTCCCGCTCCGGCGCTTTGCCAGTGTGAAAGGGGGAGGCGTTAAGATTGAGCAGAAGACGGGCTCCCGCCGCTGCTGAACGGGCGGCGGGGGCGGCATCCCAGATATCCTCACAGATAGTCAGCCCAACAGTAATACCCTTGGTCTCAAAAAGAGATGTCTGGTCACCAGAGGCGAAGTAGCGCTTCTCATCAAAAACACTGTAATTGGGCAGCCGCTCCTTGTGATACTCAGCAATAATGGCGCCATTTCGCACCACTCCAGCTGCGTTGTAGAGTAGGCCGTCCAGAAGACGCGGGTAACCGACCACGATATCGATACCGGTGCCTTCGGCACAGAGCCTGTCCAACGCCTGCTCCACCCGCTGAATCAGTTGCGGACGCAGCAGCAGATCCTCCGGTGGGTAGCCGGTAAGAGTCAGCTCTGGAAACACCACCAGATCGGCCTGCTGCTCATCCCGGGCCAGGTGTGCCGCATCGAGAACGCGCTGGCAGTTGCCAGCGACATCCCCGACCAGGAAATTAAGCTGTGCTATTGAGATTTTAAGACTCAAGAACTCACCTCTAAATCAAACGTTTTAAAAGTGGTGCTCCTGGATTCTGCAGTTGACGTGTAGGAGCGAACTTGTTCGCGATCAGCTCCGTAGTACACTCTTCGCGAACAAGTTCGCTCCTACGGGTGCAGCAGAGTCGCCGGAGAGCAGTGAAAAAAACCGCCACCAGCACCCAGTGCCGATGGCGGTTCATTATAGCTCACGGGTAGAGCTTTAGCCGTTCATCAGTTCCAGCATGCGCTTACCGATATCTGAAGGCGAACGTACGGTGGCGACACCGGCGGCCTCAAGAGCGGCAAACTTGCTGTCGGCAGTGCCTTTGCCGCCGCTAACGATGGCACCTGCATGGCCCATACGTTTTCCGGGAGGTGCCGTCACACCGGCGATGTAGGCGACCACCGGCTTGGTGACGTTGGCCTGGATATACTCGGCCGCATCCTCCTCTGCGGTACCACCGATCTCGCCGACCATGACGATGCCTTCGGTCTGGGAATCCTGCTGAAACAGCTCCAGGCAGTCGATGAAGTTCATACCGTGGAGTGGGTCGCCGCCGATGCCGACGCAGGTGCTCTGTCCCAGCCCTGTGGTGGTAGTCTGATAGACCGCCTCATAGGTGAGTGTACCCGAGCGGGAGACGATGCCGATCCTGCCTGGTTTATGAATCATGCCGGGCATGATTCCTATTTTGCATCCGCCCGGAGTGATTACCCCCGGACAGTTGGGGCCAATCAGACGGCACTCTTTAGTGGCCAATGCCGCCTTCACCCGCATCATATCAATGACAGGAATACCTTCCGAGATGCAGACAATCACCTTGATGCCTGCATCCGCCGCCTCAAGAATGGCATCGGCGGCAAAGGAGGCCGGTACGTAGATCACGGAAGCTTCCGCTCCGGTCTCTTTTACTGCATCGTGGACAGTATCGAATACCGGCAGGTCGAGATGTGTCTGGCCGCCCTTACCCGGGGTGACGCCGCCGACCACATTGGTGCCGTAGGCGATAGCCTGTTCAGTATGAAAAGTGCCCTGCTTGCCGGTAAAACCCTGGCAGATGACCTTTGTGTTCTTGTCTATGAGAATACTCACTAGCTCTTACCTTTTCCCAGGGGACGGTCTCTGACCGACCCGATGATGGAATGTATTGATGGGATTCGGCCAGTTCTCTGGCTGACGCCCCTCAAGCGATATTGGGATCTCTCCGCTCAGCCCTTGGCTGCGGCGACTACTTTCTCCGCCCCTTCCGCCAGATCTGCTGCAGTGATAATGGGCAGGTCACTGTTCTCCAGCGTCTCCCGCCCCTGAGCTGCATTGGTTCCCTCCAGGCGGACAACCAAAGGGATCTTCATATCCACCTCTTTTACCGCCTGAATAATACCGTCTGCAATCAGATCACAGCGGACGATACCACCGAAGATATTGACCAGTACCGCCTCTACCTTCTCATCCGAAAGAATCAGCTTGAACGCCTCGGCAACACGATCAGCGGTAGTGCCGCCGCCGACATCAAGGAAGTTGGCGGGAGAGCCACCCTTGAGCTGAACCAGATCCATGGTCGCCATCGCCAAGCCGGCGCCGTTAACCATGCAGCCGATGTTACCATCGAGTGTGATGTAGTTGAGATCGTGCTCTTTGGCTTTCGCCTCGCGCTCATCCTCCTGAGTGACATCGCGCATGGCGATCAGCTCAGGCTGACGGTAGAAGGCGTTGTCATCGAGGTTGATCTTGGCATCGAGGGCGATCAGATGTCCCTCTTGGGTTACTACCAGGGGATTGACTTCGATCAGGCTGGCGTCATACCTGACATAGAGGTCGTAGAGAGCGCACATCAGTCGCTGGAACTCACGTATCTGCTTCCCTTTCAGGCCTAGAGCGAAAGCCAGCTTGCGGCACTGGTAACCCTGTATACCCGCAGCGGGATCAATGTGAGTGGTGTGGATCTGATCCGGCGTCTCCTCCGCCACCTCCTCAATATTCATACCGCCGGCGGCGGAGGCCATGAAGAGAATTTTCTTCTCGGCACGATCCATCAACACACTGAGGTAGAGTTCACGGTCGATATCGGTAGGTTCTTCAATGAGCAGGGTGTTTACCGGCAGACCGGGCTCTCCGGTCTGCTTGGTGGCCATCATGCTCCCAAGCAGGCGTTCGGCTTCTGCCTCGACCTGATCCAGGGTATCGACCAGCACCACACCGCCGACCTTACCACGGCCACCGGCATGAATCTGCGCCTTCACCACCCAACGTTCGCCAGCCAGTGTCTGTGCCACTTCCCTTGCCTCATTTACGGTGACCGCAGGCTTACCCTCAGGTACCGGAATACCCTGCTTGGCAAATAGCTGTTTTGATTGATACTCATGTAAGTTCATTATTGTTTTGCAACCGGTTTGCTGGAAAAGCTGCTATTCTGAGGCAAACTTAAGCAAGAATCAAAGGTAACCATCGAGTAATGGGAATAAAACTATTTATCGCCCTTGCCGCCGCTTTCCTTATCTACCACTTGGTTCAACTGATAAAGAGAGGCGCTAACAAGACCTCCGGGCAGGAACCGAAGGCGGCGGTAGACACCGTCCAATGCAGGCACTGCGGCGTCTATCTACCACGATCCGAAGCGGTCGGTAGTGATGATGAGCTCTACTGCAGTTCCCAACACCTGGAGGCACACAAGGAGAAGCGGCCTTGATCCGGTTTTAAGAAATACCGGCGTACTGAGACCACAGGAAAGTGATCAGGCTTTCAGGAACAAACAGTGACCTTGAATCAAATGGCCCTGAACAACAACTCTGAAGGCGATCGTAGGAGCGAACTTGTTCGCGAAGAGTGCGCGACGAAGCTGATCGCGAACAAGTTCGCTCCTACAAAAGCATCCCAGCACCCATCACAATATTTTTTCAGTATTGTTGTACAGAGAGCTCTTCATACCCTGCTTCCCTTAACAGCCTCATCTATAGCCTCTTCGCCCAACCCTGCACTCTCTCTGGATAGCAACATACCAGGCAACAACCATGGCCGTATTTGAATCCAGCAGATCAATCAGTGCCCAGGTCATCCCCACCGAAGAGGAGCGGCTGGAGCGCTCCCTGCTCTACTTTTTTGTCTATCGCCTATCGCTAGCCGCTACATTCGCCCTGCTCTTTTTCAGCCACGCTGGCCCCTCGCTGCTGGGCAGCCACAGCAGCGGGCTTTTCTCCATCACCATCATCATCTATATCGGGGTAGTGATCGCCGGCGGCCTGCTGCTTTACGCCCGTACCACCCTGTCACCACAGAACCAGAGTTTTCTGATGGTGTTCTTTGATACCTGCGCCATCACCCTGCTGATGCACTCCAGTGGCGGCGTGGAGTCCGGACTGGGGATCCTGGTAGGCGTATCCATCGCTTTCGGAAGCCTGATCTGCCGCGGCCTCTCTGCCGGCCTGCTGGCAGCAGTCGCTTCCCTCTTTATTCTTACCGAGCAGGTATACGCCCATCTTGCCAACGCATTCATTAACACCGCCTACACCCAAGCCGGGCTGCTGGGGATACTCTTCTTCGCTATCGCCACCCTCTCCCACGTCCTCTCCCTGCAGCTGAAGAAGAGCGAGGCGATGGTCAGTCAGCGGGAACTGGATCTGGCCAATCTGGAGCAACTCAATGAGTACGTAATCCAGCATATGCAGACCGGCATCGTTGTCGCAGATGGCGATAACTGCATTCGCCTGATGAATGAGTCCGCCTGGTATCTTGTGGGAATGCCCAGCGCAGGTACCGATGACCCTCTGGAGCAGGTAAGTCATGAACTGGTGGCGCAATTGGAGCAGTGGAAGGCCGATCCCCAACACCTGGTAGCGCCGTTTCGACCCACGCCTGCAGGCCGTGAGCTGAAAGCCGGTTTCTCACGGCTGGGGGCGGAAGGTGAGGTGGGGACGGTTATCTTTCTTGAGGATATGGCAGGAGTGATGCAACAGGCGCAACAGATGAAACTGGCCTCACTCGGCCGCCTCACCGCCAGCATTGCCCATGAGATCCGCAACCCCCTGGGCGCCATCGGCCATGCAGAGCAGCTGCTGCGGGAATCCCCCGATCTACCGCCGTCTGATCAGCGCCTTATCGATATCATCAATACCAACACCCAGCGGGTAAACGAGGTGATCGAAAATATTCTGCAGTTCTCCCGCCGCAGCCACTCACAGCCCGAGGAGTTTATCCTCAAACCCTGGCTGCAGCAGCTGGTTGCAGAGCTGCAACACAGCCACCAACTGACCGGGCAGAATATCCAGCTACAGATCGAACCCGGCAACACTCTGGTCAGAGTGGATCCCAGCCAGCTGCGTCAGATGTTTGTGATCCTCTGTGAAAATGCTATCAACCACTTCAATCGAGAGGGGAGTGAACTGTCGATCAAAATCAACGGCGGCATCACCCGGGAGTCAGGAGGACCTTTTATTGACATCATCGATAACGGCCCGGGTATCGAACCAGATACAGTACGGCAGATATTCGAACCCTTCTTCACCACCCGCAACTCGGGCACCGGACTGGGGCTGTTTATCGCCAAGGAGTTGAGTGAGTCCAACCGATTGGGACTGGATTACATCGTTGTTCCTACCGGTGGCGGCTGTTTTCGTATCACTTTTCCCGGTAGGGGGAATCAGCCGATAGTGGATTGATCTATTCTGCCATTGACGAAGTACACGGCATACAGATTGAGATAAGCGTCCTCGATTGTTGCACACCAGAACCACCAATGACGTGCCATTTTGACACATACTAGATACTCTGCCATACTTCAGTTATGTACCAGCGTGACACTTTTCAGGAGGTTGAGATGGCAACAGCATTACCCCGCATAACTGCCAGAGTTGATAAAGATACTCAAGAACTGTTATCACAGGCAGCCGCCGTTTCCGGTGTTTCCAGTATTAACTCTTTTGTCCTCAGCGCTGCCATAGAAAAAGCAAAAAGCATCATTGATCGAGAACGCTCACTAAAACTCAGCAAGCGTGATGCAATGCTACTGATAAGCACACTGGATGAATCAGGAGAGGGGAGCAAGCGGTTGCAACAGGCGGCTAAGCGCTACGAAAGCAAAGAACAGTCGTGAACTCAGCACCACTTGATAAAAACAAACATGACAGGCACCGTTTCGATTGTGGTGTTGAAGCGCTCAACAACTATCTGCGTTTGATGGCTAATCAGCAATCGGTGAAGGACAATACTCGAACCTATATACTGGAGGATGAAAGGCATACCGAGCAGATCATCGGCTACTATACGCTCACTATGTCGCCCATTGATTTAAGTTCACTACCCTCAAAACTGCAGAAAAAACATCAAAATGCCAGCACAGGTGGACTCATTGCACGTTTAGCTGTCGATAAACGCCACACAGGAGAAGGTTATGGCGAATGGCTGCTTATTGACGCTTTGAAGAAGTTACTGTCTGCTAGCGAAACTGTCGGTTTTCCAACTGTTATTGTTGATGCGAAAGAGGGGGCTGCAATGTTTTATGAAAAATTCGGATTTACACCTTTTCACGATACGCCAAACAAGTTATTCATCACCGTTTCTGAAATCCGAAATAGCTTCACGTAATATGCACACTATTGGCATTCACACCTCCACTTCACCTTCGCTGTAAATTCAATTCCCCATACTTGCACCCGGCACCGCCTCCTCTACTCTATGTAGCACAACAAACCCGTCCCATAACGAACCACAAGCGGCGAAACTCACTTAACCTCTTGAGCGATGGGTGTCTTGTCTTTTATGGTGTTCTTTGATACCTGCGCCATCACCCTGCTGATGCACTCCAGTAGCGGCGTGGAGTCCGGACTGGGGATTCTGGCAGGGGCCTCCATCGCTTTCGGAAGCCTAATCTGCCGCGGCCTCTCTGCTGGGCTGCTGGCAGCAGTCGCCTCCCTCTTTATTCTTACCGAGCAGGTGTACGCCCATCTTGTCAATGCATTCATTAACACCGCCTACACCCAGGCCGGGCTGCTGGGGATACTCTTCTTCGCTATCGCCACCCTCTCCCACGTCCTCTCCCTGCAGCTGAAGAAGAGCGAGGCGATGGTCAGTCAGCGGGAACTGGATCTGGCCAATCTGGAGCAACTCAATGAGTACGTAATCCAGCATATGCAGACCGGCATCGTTGTCGCAGATGGCGATAACTAAAATGATCATTTACACCTGTAAACTCACATTTTGCACCTTGAACTAACAAATTTTATGGGCAATCTGAACAGTTACAGCATAGTGCTGAATAGTTACAATCAGACATTGGTATCCCCTCCTGAGCCCTCCAATCAGACAGAAAACGAAGAAATCAATGAACTTTAACACCCAGTAAATAACAAAGATTGCTATTGTTTGCTATTATCCTAGATTCTGCGGTTATGGCAAAAAGACCATAGAGAGAGGAATCAAGTGAATACAGAATATACAGCCATAGTGAAGAACAACGATGGATGGTGGGTCGGGTGGATTGAAGAAATACCCGGCGTTAACTGTCAAGAAAGAACCAGAGAGGAACTTATTGAAACTTTGAAAGTAACGCTACAAGAGGCTATCGAATTCAATAAAGAAGATGCGCTATTGGCAGCAGGACAAGGATATCTTGAAGAAAAAATCGCTATATGAAAAGAAAGGCATTCCTGAAACATCTCCGATCCATGGAATGTGAACTCCTAAGAGAAGGAAGTCGGCATTCATGGTGGTGGAATCCGATACAGAACAAACGCTCTGCTGTTCCTCGACATACAGAAGTCAAAGACATTCTAGCAAAAAAGATCTGCAGAGATTTGGGGATCAAACCGATTAAATAGAAAAGCCATAACAAGCTCATGAACTCGAACTGTAAATTGTGCCACTCGTTCCTCTTGTACGCTCTACGATCTGCAACATCTTCAAGTAACATCTACACAAATTCATGGGCATTACAAAGTGGCTCTGCACAATAATCTGGAGTTCAAGCGTAGGTGCGAACTGAATGCCATTAACTTAGGTAGAAAATTCCTCGTAAACTTCAGGCTCGTCATTCCCGCGTAGGCGGGAGTAGTGGTGCAGGGATGCACCGTTTACGGACCTAAGGATGGAACCCAGGGGACAGCGCTCCGTAGTGCTGGATACCCGCCTGCGCGGGTATGACGGGAAAGAGGGAAGTTCGACCACTGGGTTCCAACCTATGCAGGGATGACCATGGTATTAAGCTTAAGTTAATGACATTGGGTGCGAACCTGTTCGCAAAGAACA
>JBEVXT010000009.1:0-40039 GCA_040505955.1 Sedimenticola sp.
GAAGAGTCTCCTACGAAGCTAATCGCGAACAAGTTCGCTCCTACAACAGCCCTGTTCCACCATAACTGTGGTTTTCAGGGTTTTGGTACAGTTGCAAGGTATTTGCTAAAATACCCACAGAAAACATGATGCTATTAGAATATCGCGTAGGAGCGAACTTGTTCGCGAAGAGTCTCCTACGAAGCTAATCGCGAACAAGTTTGCTCCTACAACAGCTCTATTCCACCATAACGGTGGTTTTCAGGGTTTTGATACAGCTGCAAGGTATTTGCTAAAAACCCACAAGAAAGCATGATGCTATTGGAATATCGCGTAGGAGCGAACTTGTTCGCGAAGAGTCTCCTACGAAGCTAATCGCGAACAAGTTCGCTCCTACAACAGCTCTGTTCCACCATAACTGTGGTTTTCAGGATTTTAGTACATAGCCGGCTTAAGGATAAAAAGGCACAAAATGCGGGTTTATGTGTGCAAATAATTATTTTTTAACTCAGAAACGGCGAATTTCAGGGGTGAGCTGAACAGTTATGGCGTGATGCTGAATAGTTACCTATATAGTTACCATCAGAAAGATAACAAAGGCGATTACTCCAAGAACCGGCAGTATCGCCGCCTGCCACTGTCCCTTCTCCGCTTTGGGACTATTAGTCAGCATCTCTTTGGCCCTGGGCCAGAGCACGACAATCATCATCACCAGCAGCAGGGCGGAACCAATCTTCATCCAGTCCATATATCTTCTCCGATAAAAAAGCCCCGGTAAACCGGGGCTCTTCAATGGTTGTTACCTAAACCTCAATCAATCATCCCCGGACATAAATCCGAGCAGATGCAACAGATGGACAAAAATGTTGAAGATGTTGATATAGAGGCTGACGGTCATCATGATGTAGTTGGTCTCATGACCGTGCACCATGCGGCTGGTATCGTAGAGAATGAAGCCACTCATCAGCATGATGACAACTGCCGAGATTGCCAGGGAGAGGGCAGGCATGTTGAGGAATATGTTGGCCAGAGCAAACATCAGCACCATCAACATGCCAGCAACCAGGAACCCCCCCATGAAGTTAAAATTCTGGCGACTGGTGAGAGCGTAGCCGGAGAGTCCCAGGAAAATAACGCCGGTACCACCAAAGGCGGTACCGATAATCTGGGGGCCGTTGGGCAGACTAAGATAAGAGCTAAGCAGCGGACCCAGTGCAAAACCCATCAGACCGGTGATGGCGAATACCGTCAACAGCCCTGCCGATGAGTTGGCAGTGCGCGGCAGCACGAAGAAAATCAACAGAAAAGCAGCTCCGATGCTTAACAGGTAAGTCATTGGCGGCATCTGGGCCACTGTGGAGATGGCAGCCATTATCGCACTGAAGAATAGGGTGGCTGAAAGCAGAATATAGGTGTTCTTAATTACCTTGTTGACCGCAAGAGCGCTTTCAGCCGGGCGGGCTACGGAGTAGTCAAGACGATTCATAAGCGTTGTATCTCCTCAAAAAATAATCCATTTGGATCTGTCAGTCTTTACGACTTCACTGTTGTCGTTAAGTTCACAGCATACTTGATTGGGCCGAAAGTGCAATAAATCAAGGGTGTTAACCACTCTGCAGCACAGCTTTGATATGGTGTTGGCCAACCACTTGTTTGAATAGATACGATTATTCTTCGTTAGGGGGTGGCGCAACAGGGGCATAATCGGGTATTCTTCGCCTCCGGAAAACAGGAGAGGTGGCAGAGCGGCCGAATGCGGCGGTCTTGAAAACCGTTGAGGGTTTGTAGCCCTCCCAGGGTTCGAATCCCTGCCTCTCCGCCATAATTTCACTATAAATATCAATAAGTTGGTTTTTATGGGTTCTCAAAAGTGGCTTGTATGGGACTACTTTGGGGCTGGGTAGTTAAAAAGGGAGGCTTCGGCCTCCCTTTTTTGTTCCTGATTTTCCTCTTCTTGCTTTATAACTTCAGGCGCTCGTTGGCTCTGGCCACCATGTCGTAGGCGTCGGCTTTGATCCATTTTGAATAATGTTTGTGCAGCATCGCTGTACTGGCGTGGCCCATCTGCTTGGCTATCCACTCCAGTGGCATTTCTGCGCTCAGCATCTGGCAGGCGAAGGTGTGCCGGCACTGGCCTGGGCCAAGGTAGCGGACTTGGGCATCTGCCAGGTGTGACTTGAAGAAAGAGTCGCGCAGGGTGCTGTCGCTGTTGTGTACCTGGCCAGTGTTCGAATTGTGGAAGACAAACCGCACTTTCTCTGTCCGGATTGTGCGGTTGTCGCGTTCTGTGACCTCGATTGTGACCGGGTCTTGACCTGCGGTGCGGCTGTATTGGTCACGCAGGGCAGCGAGGGCAGGGCGCACCAGTTCCACCTCGCGGGTGGATCGCCTGGTCTTCGTTGCTTTGAAGGGGCCGCGCACTCTGGCGCGCCTGAAGTAGATCACGCCTGCATCGAGGTCTACATCCTCCCAGGCCAGGGCGATGGCTTCGGATACCCTTGGGCCTGCCCATAGCATGAATGTAATCAGGTTGAGCTCTTGCTCATGGCCACCGTGGGCCGGAGTGGCGAGGATGGTGTCTATCTCTTCGCGAGTCCACACCTCCGGATCCGGACGGTCTGGCAGGCGCACCTTTACGCCCTGGGTGGGGTTGTGCGCTCCCGGGTTGCGTTTCTGGTAGAGCTGGTAGACCTGGCTGAGTAGGGCAACGGTCTCTTTGATGGTTTTGGATGCCAGCGGGTTGAGCTCGTCGCTGATCCAGTGCTCGATGTCGATGTAGTCGATCTGATCGGCCTGGCGCAGGCCCCATTTGGGGCGGATGTAGCGCTCGACGATCCCGGCGTAGCCTTTGTAGGTGCTGTTGGCGGTCTGGTTCTTTTTGATATCGAGCCAGATATTCAGGTAGTGCTCGATACGGTTCTCTTTGAGGCGTTTTGAGTTGGGGAAGTACTTGGCATAGTCGAAGGCACCGGCCAGGATCTCATGGCGGACGCTGGCCACCAGGTTGCCCGCGTAGGTGATGGCGTCGCCGTCGGCTGGATCACCGGGTACCGGTTCGCGGCACTTGTCGCTCTCGTAGCTGAAATAGACACGGATTCTCTTGCCGTGGATCTCGACGCCTGGGGGGAGTTGATTACTCATAGTGCGTTACTAATGGTTTGGGTAATGAAGAAGGGGCCTTTCGGCCCCTGTCTCCTGTTACTTTGGTCTGGATTCATCAACCACCTGATCGATGCGTTCTTTCCATGCCCGGAGGTCGTTGACGTCTTGCCAGAGCTTTTCGGTTACAAAGACTAAAGCGCTGGTTAGTACGTTGACGTCGGTGCTGTCCAGTGACTCCAGTGTGCACATTCCTTGCTCAACCTGTTCGAGTGTTCGGCCAAAACCGTTTTTGATCTGGAACAGGCTGTTGTGGACGTCTGGCCTCATTGCGTAGCCTTTCATGATGGCTCTCCTTGCGTGGCTGGCGATTAGCTTCCAGCCGGTTGTGGCATGGCGAGCGTGTCCTGGATGGTTTGCTTTACCTTGTCGAGGTCGATAGCAAAAGGTTCCGCCTTGTTGATCTGGGTTGTAAGCAGAAACCTCAGTACACGGAGCCGCCGTTGAGCAAAGTTGGCGCTTTGCGGTAGGGTCGCGATGGCCTCATCGATGGCATCTTCCATGAGGTCTCCTGCCTCCCAGTTTTCAATAAGCGCCTCATTGGCCGAACTGATGTGACCGTCGGCCTGTTCGAGTAGATGCGTGATGGCGCTTTCGATATCGGTGATGCTCATAGTCCCACCCCCAATTCTTTTGGAAAAGCGCTCCAGGTCAGCTCTGGTGTTGATTTTGAATCACGCAGGTTACTGAAGGCTGATGTAGTGATTGCACCATTCAAGTCATTCAGCATACGCCAATGCTCTGTAAAAACTTGAAGAGTCCTGTAGTCTTCCTGTATATCCACGATATTCTCAGTGAGAAAGTTGCTGAGTTCATCAAGCTCAGTGAGCATCTCGTTGGCAAGTTCTTCAGTGGTCGCCTGTTTACCAGTACATGGAATGGGTAGTAGTTTTTCAAAAAGACTCTTTTCCATGATTACAGGCCCTCCAGTCGCAGTTGCTTGGGGTCTTGGCCGAGTTGGGCGAGGTCTGGCATGGGCCAGCTGGCGAGGCGGCAGTAGTATTGCAATGTACTCTCTATCTGCTTGTAGACCATTGCATCGTTGGTGGTGCTAAGGAGGATGGTCAGCCGCTCGATCTCACGGATATAGCTGTTGCGCTCCTTGGTGGTGGTCTCCTGCGGCTGGGCGTAGTGCCAGACAAAGCGGGCAATCGCCTCCTTCATCAACTTAGCTTTTGGCTGGTCTGACTCCATGGCAATGAGCAGGAAACCCATGGGGTGGTAGACCCGGGTATCGTATTTTTTGCTGTCAGTCGATGTCATATTGACATCGACTGAGAACTCTTCGATGTAAGCATTCCGATTGAGAATGGTGTTTACGCCGAGTCTTGGATCAGCATATTCAAAGAATTCACCCATGGCACGCTTGGTAGCGTGAGGGATGTTGTCAATAAAGACGTTTTGGGAAATCTGGATATCGCCCCATGTGAAGGGGCCGGAAGGTATGCTATTCTTTGTCATTGAATTGTTCTCTCATTAGGTGTGGGGGTTTGATTCATTGAAGGCTCAGGTGTTGTCGCACCTGGGCCTTCTTCATTTCTGCTGTTCATTGGCTTGATCTCTTTTTCTGCTTTCCTCCAGTCTGGCAACGATCTCTGAATTCAGGCTGCGGTAGTTGCCGCCTGCACAGTGCTTCAGGTATTTCTTTAGATCCCCCGACATTCTTGTTGGGAAGGGGGTGATTTGATGTCTGTCCGCCATGAAAACTCCTTTTTTTGCTAGTGTGGGCGTCATTATGGATCATACGCCTGTGGATGTCAAAATGGATCATTGGTTTGATATCAAAATAGCTCCATAATTTGTTATATGTACTTTGACGATCGGCATCAAACTAGAGCTTTCCCGCTACGGATGAAAGAAGACGTGCGCGGGCCAATTGAAGCATCGGCAACGAGAAACAATCGTTCTCTAAACGCCGAGATCATTCACCGCCTGGAACAGAGCATTACTTCAGAAGTAAGAGCCAAGGCTTTCAATGGTGGCGATCCACTGGACAACATGGCTGCTGTTGTTGATGGGCTTGATGCTGGCCTTAAAGCAATGAAAGCGTATCTCACACAGGCTGGAATTGAGAGCGGGAAGATTAAGGTGAAGGATGATCAGTCGAAGTCAGATTGACTTCGACTGGGTACTCATCCTTGCCTTTCGGGTATGTGCAAACTGTCATTGTTGGCTTGCAAATACCTGCGGCTTTGTGCGGGAATTGTATTTGAACTTAACTTTTCTGCTACTATCAAAGTTGTTACCTGTACTAAAGTAGTACTGACTGCCCGTAAGAAGCGGGCTTTTGTCTATAATAAAAACGGAAGCGGTGGTGGTCATGACGAAACGTATGCGCAACTTCGTGAGGGGTGTTGGCAGTATTCTTGATATTGCACCCAAGTCTAGAGCCTACAAGCATGCCTATACGAATAAAGACAGTGATCGGCTCCAGGATGATCTGGAACGTGTAGGGCGTGATATGTGCAATGTTATTGGGCGGACCGATGTTAAAAGAAAACCAAGAAACGCCGCCTGAAGAGGTGACAGAAGTCGCAGCTGAGATTCCAGCGTGCGACCTTGAGGAGAAGGTTTTCGAAGGTGAGTTAACTGGTACTCCAGAGCACAAGGTTACTCGCAAAGATATAATGCGCGTTAGTTTCTCTGGCCCCCTCCCTCCGCCAGATATTTTACAGCGCTACAAAGACATCCAGTCTGACCTACCTGAGCGTATCCTCAGGTTGACAGAGAGTGAGGCTGCTCACAGGCGAGAAGTTACAACCCAGACAGTTGCCATTGATAAAACCGAGACGATTCTCGGGCAAGTCTTTGGTCTAATTGTTACTCTTGCGGCTTTTGCTTGTGCTGCTTTTCTCGGGTTTCACGATCACTCAACTGCTGCATCAATCGTTGGTGGCTCAACTATTGCTGGGCTTGTTACCGCATTCATTACGGGGCGCAGCTCGCAACAGCAGAATAATAAAAACGGCAAAGAAGCCGGTCCTCCCAAAAAATCGGATTAACCCTCCTGTTGAAACACCCAGCATTTCTTTGTTTTGGCGGTGTTGTTGACTGAGTCGAGGTCGATGGCGCTGTTGACTGATTTGACGGCGATGAATTTGCGGGCCTTGCTGGTCTTGAGGTGTTTTTTCAGGTCTTGAATCAGGCAGGGTAGTTGCTGCTTTCGCTCTGCTGCTCTCTGTACGAATTCGTTGATGTTGACGGCGATTACCGCCGGGTCTCTGCTGTGGTCGAGTCGGCCGTTGTCGCCGTTTAGAAAATCGAACATTTCCCAGAGAAACTTAAGGGGTCAGAGCCCTTTAACTTAAGGGGTCAGAGCCCTTTCAATTCTGGAGACAGACCACGGTTTTCATGTCGTTAAATTAAATGGTGGTCTGTCCCCAGTTGTTCCATCAATCTTTATTCCACGATTTATGCAACCAATCAAAACGGTCTTTATCACCAAAACCAGCCCATTTTTCTGAGTTTCCTTCAACTTCTAATACAAGGCAGTGTACTCCACTAGCCACAGTCTGGATAACATCTCGTATGTAAGTAGAACCTATTTTAGAATCAATGGTTGTTACGAGCCAAAAATCTTGAAACCAGTGCCAATAACCGAATTCTTGTTCATGAAGATACTTAGCTATCGCGTTTCGCTGCTCCGTAGACGCATTATTTATTGCAACCACAAACCGCTTCATTGTTCTTCACCTTGATCTGAAATAAGGTCAGGATTGTGCGCAATTGAGTGAGGTTCGACTGTCTCAGTTAGCCCAACAAGATCATCTCCTACTAGTCCTCGTTCGATCTCCATTTTTCGTATAGTGTATTTCTCCGAACGAAGCTGATCAGGACTCTTGACTGCGAAATAGCAGTAAAAGAAGAGAAACATTGCAACAACAATCACGAGAAGCACTGAAATAACCAGCACAGTCCAATCTGGTGCGTTTGTCAATGATGTGCCACTGAGACCAGTTAGCAAAATACCAGTCATCCAATGCAATGAATGCAATATCGTCGACCTCGTTGCAGTCCCAGAGTCCGTCCTGAAACGATCTAGTAAGTTATTCAATTAGCCCCCTGTAGGAAAATCATCGTTGTTACACAATACTAACCCACTAACCCATGATTTTACTAACGTACAGCCGACTAAAATCAAGGGATAATCTGGGACAGACCACGGTTTCTCCCACAAAGAAGCACCCTCCCAAGTAACTCACTCACCTCTCCCGCTGGAATACCCAGCATTTTTTCGTGTTGGCTTTGTTATTGATTGAATTCAGGTCGATGGCGCTGTTGACTGATTTTATGTCGATGAATTTGCGGGCTTTGCTGGTCTTCAGGTGTTTTTTCAGGTCTTGAACCAGGCAGGGCAGTTGTTGCTTTTTCTCTGCTGCGCGTTGTACGAATTCGTTGATACTGACGGCGATGACGCTGGGGTCTCTGCTGTGATCCAGCCAGCCGTGTTCGCTATCGAGGAAGTCGAACATTTCCCAGAATTCGACGACGATGGGGTGGTCGGAGTTGATGGCGTGTTGGCGCTCTATTGCTATGGCGGTGATGCAGTCGTGGGTTTCGTCGGTGATCTCATCGCCCAGGGGGATGACTGTGGCCAGGGCATCTACCAGGGCCATCAGTAGGGCGTGGTTTTTTGCGATGCGCACGGTTTTGATTTCGGGGAATGCCATTAGGGCGAGTTCGTATTCGGCAGACTTCTCTTTGACTATCTGCAGGATCTTTCGCTCTTTGCTGATGGCCAGGAGCAGGAAGCCGCTGATCTGTTCCATGGGGGTGCGTTCCAGGGCTTCGGCCAGGGCTTTGGTTTTGGCGTTGTGTTCGCCTTTGGTGAAGTGGAGGTGGCAGATGCGCTGGAGGATCGCTTCGCTGGCGTTGACCTGGTTGTTCTGGGCGATGACGATGCTGCCCCTGAAGGGGGGTTCGTAGGTTTCGTTGCCGCTGGTTTTGTGGCCCCGGCTGCGCACGCTGCGGCCGTTGTAGGCAGTTTTAAGCTCATCCCAGTCGAACCCCCTGGCGTGGACGCTGTCTTCTCGGTCTGATTCGATGAGGACGATGGGGAGATTGCTCACCTGGCTCATGTTGCGGGCACGGCCGGCGGTGGTGGATTTGCTGGGGTCGAAGCCTTCGTAGTCGCGGCGGCCCACCAGTTTCCAGAGGAATTCTACAAGGGTGGTTTTGCCTGCGCCGGCTTCGCCGATGATCTCAATGAAAGGGAACGACTTCTGCGCTTCGCGGATCTGCTCGGCGAAGAGGCTGCCGAACCAGAAGGCGAGGGCGGTGATGCCCTTGGCACCGAAGCAGGTGTGGAGCTGTGGCAGCCAGTCGTTTTTGTAGTGTTCGAGTACCGGGTTGATCTGCAGGTTTGCTGAGCCGCTGAGGCTTTTGATGCTGAGGCGGTCGAATTCGAAAAAGTCCTCTTCGTTGAGTTTGACCATCTGTCCCTCTTGAACCGCCAATTCGTTATAGACATAGGTGTGGTGCTCTTTGCTGTAGCCGATAAAGTCGACGGTATCGACGGTTTTGATGTTGTAGAGACCGTATTTAACGATGCTGTTGAGCTGACCGGTGGCACCAGTAAAGACCCCGCCGGCGGCGATGCCCAGCAGGCGTTTTTTGAACTCGCTGGCACCGGAGAGTTGAGAGCCAGTAAATGTATTTTTTATCGATGCACCCTTATGGGGGAATGAGATCCGGCAGTAGTACCAACTCTCGTCGGTGACTTTGTTGGATTGAAAATAGAGGAACTGGGCTTTGCAGTTGGCAATCTCGGCGATGGCGCCGGCCTCTCTGAGGGCATCTTCACGGATCTGCTCTTCTGTGCGGCCGTCGTCCTTGTCCTCTTCTTTCTGGGTGGCTTTGGCGAGTTTGTCCAGGTCTATCTTGAACCAGTAGGTGCGGTTGTTGTAGTCGAACGGGAACTCACGGCGCTCGGTGTTTTGGTAGATGAGTATGGCTTTCTCACTTGCTGATCGGGCAATGAGCTTGGCGCCCTGGTAGCGGTACTCTTCCATGAGGCGCTTGTTGAGCTTGCCGCTGATGTGCCGATCGTTCCAGTCCACCTTCTTGCGGCCCTGGGGGATCATTGCCGCGTCGCAGTTGTGGCCCTCGGCGCGCATTCGTTGGATCCACTTTTTTGTATAGCGTCGCCCGGCTTGTTTGCCGGTCATGTCGTTATCGAGCGCCCAGACCCAGGTGATGTTTTTGTCTTTGTGCTGGTCGATGTAGTGCTCGGGGTAGTTGACGCAGCTGAGGGCGGCCACGGCTTTGAACCCATTGAGGGTGCAGGCGATGGCATCGAGGCAGCCTTCGACAATCATGATCTCGTCGTTGTGGTTGATCTTCATTCCCGGTGGCGCCCAGGCCATGCCTTTGTGGCTGCCCTTGAAGTGGGCTTTCCGTTTGGTGCGCTCGCCGGTGTTGGGATCGGTAATAGTGACCTGTTCGACAAAGCGCTCCATGTGGATTGTGCGTTTGTCATCGAGCCAAAAACGCACGGTGGCGGTGCCTTTGTCGGCATCGGCGTGGAAGAAGTTGCCCTGGTCGTACCAGCCTGTGATGTGCTTGATGTCGAAGCCGCGCTGCATCTGCAGGTAGGCGTCGGCGGTGGCGTTGGGGTTTGTCTTTGTGGGTTTGTGGCGTTTGTTGAAGCCTTCGAATATTTCGGGGTAGAGTGATTTTACGCTCTCTTCGTATGCACAGTTGTTTTCACGGCCGCAGCGGATCACCCAGGGGTTTTCTGCGTTGGTGAAGAGTTCCTTTTTTTCACAACTGGGGCAGCGACCCTGCTGTAGCCATTTGCCGCAGCTGGAGAGTTTTAGGCTGTAGTCATGTTTTAGGTGCCGCGTGACTTCCTGGTGTGTTGATGGGTTCATGGGTTCTGCTGAATTCTCCGGTCGTGTGTGTCCATAGTTGCCTGGATGCAGACTATTACTCTGTTAGCAACACTAGCCGCCAGTCCAGGCTTTGTGTTGTTCATCAATCCGCACCATTGCCCCAATCATCAGGGTTCGCGCAGTAGGGTATCCAGGCTCTACATATTTTTTGGTGTGGCTGTTGAAAATACGCCAGCGATCATTGCTGGCTGCGTTGTCGTTGCGAGCTACATGCAGGTTGTTCGGTAGAAGCTCAAGCAGTTCGTCTGTGGTCATGTCTGCGTATGTCTTACTCATGGCATCCTCTTATAGTTTGGTTGCTAACCAGGCGCACCAGCCGACCCGTCGCCGCTGCGCGGCTCCTCTCGGCTGTGCTTTGCGTTATGCGCTACGTAATTCACGTTTTTCTTTCTCTTTTTCAACCAGCGCCAGAGCCTCTTCGTACTCAAGAAGTTCACCCTCAACGATCTCAATCTTTATCCGGCTCCCACTAGACAGCTTGTGGTATCGTTGCGTTCCATGCGGTAGCTCGTAATTCTCGTCAATACATATGGCTCGACTAAGTATCCGCAAAAGAGCCTCTGCATCATCAAGGGTGTCCATCAGGTAATCATTGTTCCCAACCGTTGCAATAATCATTATCGTTTCTCCGTTTCTAAATCCATAAGGCTATCGCCCTGCTATAAGTTTTTGCACCTGCTGTCGCAAGCGCTCTCTTTATTCGAGTTCGGCGCATAATCAGTCAGCTCATGCTGCCGGCATTGCAGTTTCGCCAATGTTTTGACCGCTGGCTTTCATCATTCAGTCGCTCCAGCTGGGCAAACATATGGTCGTTTAAATCGGTTAATTTATTTTTCATAGCGACTCCTTTCCGAAGGCGAAATTCAGCTGACTCATGCCTGATCCTCCAGCAGGCCATCACCACCACAGCGGGCACAGGTGATCCGCGGTAAAGTCCCGTAATCATCACCATCCTGCCAAACCTTTCCGCTGCCGGCACATTGGCCGCAAGTGGATTTCCAACGGTTGTTAACGTGGTAGCGCTCCCATTGATCCCAAAGCGCCCGGAAAACAGCATCTCCATTTTTCAGAAAATACTGGGGCTCACGGCGCAGCTCGATACGCCCACGTATCACGGTGAGGGCGGCGGCGTAGTTGTCCGGATCAAGGTGGCAAAGATCGGTGATGTCGAGCTGCCAATACTGGCCGTTATAGGCGCTGAGCAGTACCGTGGCGGCAGGCAACGCGGCGGAGGTGTCACCCTGGGCCCACTTGGCAAGGGTGGCGATGGCCTCGGCGTACTCTGTTTGGGTGATGGGGTTCATGCTGCGTCCCTCACTTCGAATAAAGAATCGAGATTCCGCAGTTCCTTGTTGGCCACATCGTCTAGCAACAACCTTGCATGCGAGAGGGGTGGTGGGTTGTCACTCAGAAGGCGATGTTTCGCCGGGGGTTGTCGTTCGCCAGTCGCGGCTTCGTCCAGGCGCCACAGGTATCTATTGCGCAGTATTTCAAATTGTTTCGGCGTGAGTTTTTTTGCCAACGTGATGATCTGTTCTGGCGTTGGACGCTTGGGTGGGCGCTGGGATGGGCTTTTGGGTTGCTCGGGTATAATATCCGCGTTGTTTTCTGCAAAAACTCCAGGGGTATACCCCACGTCTTTGCAGCTTTTTCCGCTCGGTATTACACCTTGAGCGGCGAGACGTTTTTTCCTTGCCGTCGATTCATTCTCCAGTAGCTGTTGCGCACCCCGCTTGGAAACAAACCATGTCTTCTGTCGGCCCCCCTTTGTTGTGATCTGAAACAACCATTTATCCTCTTTGCGTAGGTTGCTGAGGTTCTGGCTCGCATTTACCCATCGCTTACCTAATGCGGCAGTGAGGTCTTTCGCGCAATACCACGGTTTACCGTTCGGCGATCCTGGGATGTTGCGGATGTTTTGGTTGTTGAGGAGCCGTCCCAAATGGACAGGCAGTACTTGGGTGTGACTAAGCATGGTGAAGCTCCTCGTGATGAGTGAGAGAGCCGCCACCAACAGGTATCAATCTGAAATAGGTGGCAGGCCGTACAAGGTTGATACTACCGCTCACGAGGGGACGGCGCTCCGAAGAGCCCTTATACGGCCCACCATAAACTGGTTTTTGGGCGTAAAAAAAGCGCTTCGAGTGAGCGCCTATGCGCTCGTGATCGTGCGGGGTATCAATCCCGATCACAGATTTTGCTGCGATGGCTTTAAGATAGTTCATCATCATTGTTCTCGTCAAGTGTTTTGTGTGGGTGTGCCGTCATACCCGTCAGATTGACGGGTATGACGGATTACTCGATATCCAGTGACTGCTGCTTGCCCGTAGGAATCTCCAACCCCAGTTCACTATTGGCATGTTGAGCTGCTACCTGTTTCAAGCTTGAGCTTTTAATACGGTCAATTTGAGCAATGACCTTAATGATGGTGGTTGCCGCTTGGTCGGGCTTGGTTGCGAAGCCGTTGGTTTCGTAGGCGTGGAGGGCTTGCGCCCATTCAATCTGGAGTGTCAGCAGTGCCTCTGCCGCGTCTTCACTCCCTTTGCCTCGCATCATCTTGGTATTAATTCGGGCCAGATACATGGTTGATCGATCAAGCCGAATGTAAAGAGCCGGTTTGGTGGGGGTACTTGTACCCCCTTCGGCAGCAAAAACAGGGGGTATCAACCAAGTTGTGCCATACAAAATGGCGTTATCTCTCTCCTGTATGGTCTTTTTTGCACTACGCCAGTCAACACGAGCGAGGTCAGCAAGGGGTTTAGCCGGGAGATACTTTACTCCCTCGCTTTCAGCAACCAACAGCGTGAGACCATGGAAGTTGATGAGATCAGCTGCTTGAGAGCTTTTCGTGGTCATAGTTTGTTACCTTCGAGTCGAATACAAATATGAGGTTTCTCACCCCCTTTAAGGGGGGTCACTTTTACACCTAATCGCTTGTGTAGATACTTTCCAGATTCCAGCTTTCGTGTCTGTGACTGCCAATTGACACCTACTTCATCAGCAATAGACTTCAGCGGCACACGTCGGTGGCCATCATCACAATCAATAATGGGCAGGATGGCATCACCAAAGGCGATAGATATATGGATTTTTTGTTTACTCATCTAGGCTCTCCAATTAATTCACTTTCATTTTTCCAGCACACCCGGCAATACCACCGCCCGGGCTGCCGCTTGCGCAGGTTTACGCCACGGCCGAAGGGGGCCACCGGGTTGGCACAGGTTTCACAGGGGTGCTCAAATACCGGTTTGGCATTTTTTTGCCACCGCCGTAGCCGTGGCATGTCAAGCGACCAGCTCGGCCAGTTTGCGGGCGGTGATGCAGCGATCCTTGCCGCCGGGGATCCGCAGGAACACGCAGTGCCGGGTGGTTCGGCTGAGGTCGATAAACTCCTGCCGACCCCCGGCACGGGATTCGGCGTAAGCCTGGGCGGCGATGTCGCGTGCGGTATCCTTGCTGATCTCACGCATCAGGTGCAGGTGTTCTGCCGTACGCTCCAACAGCTGGCTGCCATCGCCCTCAAGGTGCTCGCTGGCGTGGCGGTGGATGTAGACCAAGGCATGGTCGTGTGCGGTAACTGTGTGTGGGTTTGGGTGGGTCATGGTGTGCTCTCCTTGATTAGTGGTGTGCTGGTTCACAGATGTGGTTAATCTCGCCCAGGAAACCTAGAAACAGGCTCATGTGGTGCTGGCCTGCCTGGGCGATGGCGTCGGCCTCGGCGTGGCTGATGCCTGCGCCCTGTTCGCCTTCGGGGTCGAAGGCTTCGTGGATGCGCTGGCAGGTGGTGCCCATAGCGCCCTGCCAGGCGACAAAGCGCTCGAATAGGCTGGCGTCGCCGGTGATGTGTTTGGGATCGGGCAGGGGCAGGCAGACGTGGTGGGTCATGCGGGCGTGTTCGTGGAGTAGGGGGTATTGCCGGGCGGCCAGCTCTATAAGTACGGCATCGAGTAGCCCGAGCTTGGCACCGTCATAGTCCGGGTTGACCTCGTTGCTGACCGAGGCCGGGGTTTTTCCAAGAAACGGCCCAATGGCTTGGGCGCCGCGTTTTCCGTTGTGCTCAAAGCCCAGTACCAGTCTGTGGGCGGCCCGTTCCAGGGCGGTGGTTTCCTTATATGACATGCGGTAGCTCCTTCACGTTGCATAAATTGCGAATGGGGCTACGCTGTAAGTGTGTGGGCAGGGTTGAAAAACCCTACCGGGGCGTAGCCAATCGCCTCATCGGTCACCTCGGGATGGGCATCCCGGGGTGGCTTTTCTTTAGTGGATTAGTTTTAGGTTGGGTGGTGCCGGTATCACCGTTAAGGTGCCGTCGGGTTCTTTTACAGCGTGGTACTGAGTGAGTGATCCAAGGTGTCCCATGCCGGGTCGGTGCCGAGCATCTTTGCGTGCCGGGCTGCACCTCTTTCTGTCCAGAGGAGGAGGCTTGGGGAGTGATTACTAGGCTTAACTACATAGATGAAATCTATGTAGTCGGGGTATTCTTCAAAGGAGTCAAACTGCTGTTTGAAGGAACGAAGGTCTTCTCCGGTTACTTTGAAGTAGTGCTTGCCGGGAACAAATCGCCGCTGATTGTTATTGAAATTTTGCTGAATATTGTACGGCTCAGCTTCATACAAATTAGCTATCAGCTCAGTTGTCATCACCGGAATCTGCTGGTGCGTTAATACTGGTAGCGCTTCTATAGGTATTGAAAGACTCATGGGTTGTGCCCCTTGGTTTTGGTTAAAAGCTGCATAGGGGCTTTCCCCTATGCAGGTATGTGGATTTGGCCTGTTTTCCAAACCCTGCATTACATGTAGTTATTGGTTCAGCTCTTTCTCTTTTTTGTCGAGCCAGGTGCTGACGGCTTCTTCGGCGGCGGCCTGGATTGATGGATAGCAGTTGTTACTCGCTGCCTTTTTAATTCGAGCGTGTATCCGAGGATCCAAATAGACAGCGCGTGCCCGAAGTGGCATTTCCTGTACGTTTTTGCTTTGAGCGGCCATAATCAATATCCTTGGTTGGTTGGTTGGTTGGTTGCTTGGTTGATCAGTAGCATTCCGTACATTAAAGTACGTAATGCTACACATTGCAAGAGGAAAAGTGCGTTTTGCTACATAATAAATTCTTATCGAAACTCGAAAAGCTATCAGGTGGTAGGGATTTAACCCCGTGGTTTTTTGCTATGGGGTTCAATCAGGCGACTCTGAACAGGCTGAAAAAAGGGCAGGAACCGAGCGGTGATCTACTGCGTGCCTTAGTCCGTTATGGCAGGGTGTCGATGCGGTGGCTGGTAAGTGAAAGGGGGCAGGGAGCGCCTTATTCAGTGAGTACAGCCCTCAATAATGCTAATGCCATTCAAATGCTTGAAATCTTATTTGTTCCTGAAGGGGCAGAGAAGTGGAGTGTTGTCGTTGCCACCGATGACTACCGCCGCTTTGCGGTTATCCTTCATATGCCTGATGAGTATCTGCTGAAAATCAAAGGCAAATGTGACCCTAGGATTATCGGTTATCAGGATGTTAGGGTGGTGGCAGGCAATATCTCGATTGAAACAGTGCGCTGGTTGGATGGGAGGGACAGGGCCAATTGGGTACTTCCGCTAACCATGGCGGATATGGATAGACTGTCCACTGGCCACATGGGTAACCTGGAGCTGTTTGGTTATGCCGATGGCCGCAAACAGTTAAAAGGGGTGATCGACGGTAAGCAGAATGAGCGCCTAATAGATAAGATGAAGTCATCCCTTCACGACTCCCCCTTACGCGAGCGCCTGGAACGCAAGGGTGTGCTGGCGAGTGAGGCGGGCGTTGACTATGCCTCCGAGACGAAGACCGAAGAGATGGCCCGTCGCTTTAAGCAATTGCCTGCCGATCAGCAGGATCTTGTGCTGGATCTTATGCGTGCGATGGTGGAGAAAAAGCAGCACCAGACCGATACCCATTAGAATACTTGCGCGTGTCGCTTAATCAACTGTTAGGCACGAGTATTGAACTGGAGTAACTCTGTAAATGGAAAATCGTGTTCCCCTACCAACCGACAACATCTTTAAGTTTTACTCGTTGTTCGGTCTGTTACTAGTAATATTTAGTATTGGAGCGGTAATTTTCGTAAGCAAGTCAACGAATGATTTAGTAGTCGAAATTGCTGTGGAATATAAAATATTAGAAGCTGATCCAATACGAACGTTATCACAAGAAACACGTTTCCAAATTTTGCAAAGACAACTCGAAGTAGCTATAAAAAATAAGCACTTTTTTTTATCCAGTCTAGGCGTCGTTATTTTGATAGGCATCATTATGATGGGGTACGGATTCAGAAAATGGCACACTGAAATACAGCCGCTTCAAGATGAAATGGCCCGGTTATGCCTTAAAAAATTGCAGCGAGAGTTGGGTGAAGATGAGAGTGCCTAACAAGGAAAACCATGCAGAAGGCAAAAGCTGCGCTCCTACGTCGCTCCACTTTTGCCTCTGGTGTTTGCGGCGTTTAAGTACTAGGTGCCAGAACATACAAGTTTTGAAGAGAGAACGAGATGAACGTTAAAATCGATTGGGGATATATTGATGGCGAAGATGATGACGATCTTGACCTTCGTTGGGTTTTATATGCATATGTTCATCCAGATGACGAAAAGATACTGTATTTGGGGAAAGCCGATAAATGTTCCGTTCGAGAGCGTTTAAAAGGAAAGCATAAAAAAGATATTTTTGATTTTTTCCAAAATGAACTTGGATTGACGTCAATGGGGTTGCTAGTCGGAGAGCTATTGATTCCTGAATCTAAGAGGTTCAGCAGTGAATTGCTATCTGATATAGAATCACTTTTAATTAGTACGTTACAACCATGCGCAAATATACAAAGCACCAGGAGTCGAATTGAAAGGCCAGGGCTATCGTTGACCTGTGTTGGGGATTGGCCTTTGGATGAAAATCAATTCCTTGATGATTAGAGAATTCTTAACCAAGCAATCAATGCAAGCTACGCGAACTGGCGAATTATTCGCGGCGTTGTGCCTCACTACTTTAACTCCAACGCCAGATCACAGCTGTATCCAGTGCCCAGTTTGTGGGTGATCTCGCGGCAGATCCACGCCTTTTCTGTAATCTCCTTTTTCCACCCTACCAGTGTGACCGGTGATTCCGGTAGCAGCTTAGCCCGACCCAGGGCGAGGGTGACGCTCATCGTGGCGGTGCCACGTTTAATGCGCGCCCATTCTGCCGCGGCGGCGGCTTTGGCCTCGTCGGCGGTAGGGTGGCTGGTGCGCAGGGTTTTGAGGTTGCCGGGTTCGCCTGCGGTAAAGGTGAGCTGTTTGGCGGCCTGGTCATCCCAGTGGGTGGTCTGTACGCCGGTAAATTTGCTCTGACGGTCGGCTTCACGGTAGCGGTGGCGGTCGCCGTCGTGGCGGTGGATGATGTGGGGCGGTAGCCCTTTGCCGCTGATGCGCTTTCCCATACCTGCAGCAGTAAAGAGCAGACGGCCGGATTTGATGGCGGCGATGGCGTCGTGCTGACGCCCTAAGCGGGTGAGCAGGTTGGCGTCGCTTTCGTTCGTCTGGTCCAGGTGGGGGATGGCCAGGCTGTCGAGGGCAGGGGAGACCACGGCTTCGAGCTTGTGTCGGGTGGCGAGGGTGCGCAGCAGATCGCCCAGGGTGGTGTCGTGCCAGCTGTGGGTGCGTTGGGTTTTTATGCCCTCGCGGAAGTCGGCGCTACGGGCGGTGATGGTGATGGTGTCTGGTGGGCCGCTGTGGCTTACCTCGTCGACGATAAATGTGCCCTTTTCTATCAGTGTTTCACCTGTCCAGCCAATGGCGGGGGTAATCACGGCGCCACGGCGGGGCAGGCTGATGATGTTGTCGTGGTCGCTGACGGTGAGAGTGAGGGTGTCGGCTTCGAAGCCGCGCAGATCGCGCAGGGTGAGGCTTATCAGGCGGTCTTTGAAGCTGGCGGTGTAGCCGGCGCCGTCAATGGTGATGCGGTAGTCGGGGCGGTTGTGGGGGATCATGCTTGGGTGATGTCCTGCGTTTTCTTTTTTGGCACCAGCGGTTGATCGAAAACCTTTCCAAGGAATGAAAATAGACGCCTGAACACTTCAGGTGCGACATCAAATGTCGCCGCCCACAGGTTCGCTACCGGCATGAGTGTCGCTATCCCTCTGCCGATCAGTGTGCCTACGGTGTCAGTTGGTGAGTAGAAATTGTCGTCCTCTCGGCCTTTTGTGTCTTTCTGATAATTAAACCAGGTGCGAATGGTGTATCCATAGACGCAAAGCGACAAAGGTACCCAGTACAGTATGATCCCAAGTACGCTGTTAAATTCAAAATCCAATATCCAGTTAAACATGCTGTGTTCCTCTCTTATTTAGTTGTCACGAATTGTTGGATGCCTGCAAAACTCACTCTTGCTCACCCAGCCGATCCACCCGGTCATCATCCACGCGGGTGAGGTTGAGGCTGAATTCAATACGCCTGGCGGTGCCGTCTTTGAAAAAGAGGGTGCTGGTCTCTTCGATGTTTTTGATTACCCATAGGCCGTAGACGTAGCCGGCGCCGTCGATCAGCACCCAGGCGTTGCCGCTGTGCATCATGTCGCGCAGTTTGTCGAGGTGGACACGGCCACCGGTGATCTCGGGGTGAAGTACTCCGGAGAGGCTGATGGTTTCGTCACCGGGGCCAAGGTCCTGCAGGGCGGGGCGTTGGCCTAAGCGGTGTTGGCTGCCCCAGCGTTGGCTGTCTGACCGGCGCAGCTGTTGGTAGGGGGCGGTGCGCAGGGCGAAGATTACGTTTCCGAGGGTGAGCATGGGGTTATCCTACGGGGTCGTACATGGCGGAGCCGGATCGCTGCTGCTGTAGCTGTTCGATTTTCTGTATAACCAGGTTGGCCAGTGCCTCTTCGTTCATGCCGGGTGCTGCGTGGATGTGGATCTCTCCTATTTGTGGCAGTGGGGCGGCCATTGCGCCCGAGGCCATACCCATACCTCCTGCTAAGGCGAGGGGTAGGGCGGTTTTTGCTCCTGCCTTTATCCCGTTACCAAGCCCTTGGCTCATCTGCTCGCCGATCTTGCCCATTACTCTGGACGGACTATGGATGTCGAGCTTTTTACGCAGCCAGCCGGGCATGTAGCTGCCGAGCTTGGTCATGACGGCCTGGAGATCTTTGAATTTTTCGAGCAGTCTGTTTTTGAGGCCGTCTATGATCAGGGTACCGATGTTGGCGAACTTGTCCGGCAGTGAGGCGAACCATGCCCATGCTGAACTGAAGGCGGCTTTGATGTCGTCCCACAGGTCGCTAAAAAATGCTTTGACGGGTTCCCAGTGTTTGTAGATGAGGTAGGCGGCGCCGGTAATGGCGGTGATGGCCAGGCCGATGGGGTTGAGCAGTAGAGCGCGGCCGATGAAGAGCAGCGCCTTGCCCACCATAGGTAGCGCAACACGGCCGAGTTTAAGCAGCATAGGTAGTCCGCTCGCTACCCAGGTCGATACTTTTGCCAGTCCCATCAGTATACCAACCACAGGCGCTACCTTGAGGGTTAGCAGTATGGCTGCAAAGTTCTGCCAGCCGCCTGTCATTTGGGCGATGGGGTCTAGAAATGCTTTTGTGGCTTTGATGATGCCCCAGATATTCTCAGCAAGCTCTTTGAGTCCGGTGATGATTGTGACCAGCTTGGTACCGACTTTCTCAGCCCACTCCTGGAGCTTGCCGCTTGCAGCCATCTCGTCGATCTTTGCCAGGATGGTCGTGAGGTGTTCTGTGAGCTTTTGAAATGGGCCGGAGTTCATGACCATGCGCTGGAAGCGGCTCCATTGATCGCCCAGGTTGGAGACAATGCCACTGAAACGCTTGGAGCGCTTCTCCATGGTGCCGCCGAACTTCTCGCTCCAGATGCTGCGCAGCGCCTGCTCTACCGCTTTGCGGTCATCTTTATTAACCGACTTACTGCGCTGTTGTCCTGATTTGTCGGTATAGGCGTAGGTGGCTGTGTCGCCGCTTACTTTGGCTTTTATGCCAAACTCTTTGAGCCGTTCGTTTTCACCCACTATAGCGTCGGCGATAGCTTCTACCGCCTGCATGAGGGGTTTATTCATGGCGGCGCTGGTGTCGCCCAGGTCTTTCAGTAGCCCGTTGGTGGGTTCCAGTCCGTAGGTGCGCAGTTTGACATAGGCCTGTGTGACGCCGCTAAGCGCGAAGGGTGTTTTAGCCGCGAAGTTATCTACCCAGGCCATGGCGGTGCGGGCTTTCTTTGCGTTGCCTTCAACCACCTCCAGGGTGACCGCGTAGTCGTCAAACTCTGCTGCGTTGGCGATGGAGGGCATGAGCGCTGCGCCACCAGCCACTGCTGCGCCAACACCGAACCCTGCCAATCGCTTGGCTTTGCTCATGCTCCCTCTTACTT
This sequence comes from Sedimenticola sp., assembly GCA_040505955.1. Lineage (GTDB taxonomy): Bacteria > Pseudomonadota > Gammaproteobacteria > Chromatiales > Chromatiaceae > Vondammii. The sequence continues at coordinate 20,403 of JBEVXT010000009.1, forward strand.
TGTCTGCAGCACGGCCTACCCATACCAGGCGCTTCTTCTGTTTTTCCAGTGTTCGGTTGAGCCTTTGGGTTCTTTTATCAAGCAGGCCCTGTGCCTTGGCCAGGTCTCTTGTGTCTACTCCGGCTTTTCGCAGTTCTATGTCTACGTCTCGGGTTTTACCTTTCAGGTCTTTGTGACGTGCTGAGAGCTTTTGTATTTTTTTATTGACGTTCTCAATCTGCTGCGCGTATCGCTTGGTTGCCTTGCCAGCTGCCTCTGCTGCATTTTTTGTTTTCCATAGTTTTGCCAGCTTCTCTCGGGCGGCATCTGCCTCTTGCGCCATTTTCCCTAGTTTGTCATTCATGCCTTTGAGGTATTTAACCTTCTTGGCTGACTTGTTGATTTCACTGATCTCTTTACGGGTTTTACCCAGGCGATCAGCCAGTAATTTTGATGCCAGCCCTGCTTTTTTTGCCGGGCTGGATAGACGATCAACCATAGAGAGTACAAGTGAGAGCTCAAGGTCACGCATGCTCATTGTGCTATAGTCCTTTTATGGTTCGTTCATTTATCATTGCGTTGATCGCTGTACCTCTGCTGCTTGGTTTGATCGGCAGCTCAGGTTTTAGCTGGTCTTTCTGGGGCGTCCTTGCCCTGGCGATTGCGCTTATGCCTACGCCTACGCCTACGCCTCACCGGGTGTAGCGCGCTCTACCGCTTTTTCTCTCCACATCAGTAGCTCAGCGATGGGCATGGTGTCCATGGTTTGAGGCGTCCAACTGAATACAGTGGCAATGTCAGCCATGGCGTCTTCTATGGTGGGCGGCAGCGCTACCGCCTCCCGTTTAAAAAACCCACCACCTCAAGTGCGATATCGGTGATGTCGGCGGGATCCAGTTTAAAAAAGTCGTGAGTGGTGATCTGTGGCTCGGTGATGCGTTCAGCCACGGCGGCCACGGCATCGGTATCCATCTGTAGTAGATCGGCCAGCTTGGTACCGCGCAGCTCGCCGCTGTTGGGTTTGCGCAGGGTGACGGCGGTGATGGTGGTCGCGCTCTCTCCTTTGCCTTGTTTCAGTGGCTCGTTGAGGGTGAGGGTGACGCTGTTGTTTTGTTTGCTCATTGCTCTGTGCCCTTTTCAGGTTATTTAAAAAGGCCCGGGCGCCGACAGGAGTACAAACGCCCGGGCAAGGTAATGATTAGATACCGATGGCGGCACGCTGCTCTTTGAGCCGGTCGGTGCCGTTGACCTTTTCGATCATGTTGAGCACATCGATCTCGATGACATCCTCACTGTTGATGCTGTAGCGGTAGTAGGTGAGGGTGCCGCTCAGTTTCAACTGGGTGTCGTCGCCAGCCTTGGCGCTGCCCATGTCGATCTCGTTGAAGCGGCCCATCATGACGACTTCGATGGTGTCGACACTGCAACCGCCACTGTCTGCCTGGTGGGCACCGCGAAAGCGCATCTTTACGCCTGCGGCATCGCAGACACCAAAGTGGTTGAGCACACTGCGGGGGATCTCGCCGAGGGTGATTTCGGTTTCGAGCTTTTCCATGCCCTGGTCGATGTCGATCTCGGCATTCATGCCGCCAGCGCGAAACGCTTCCATTTTGCGGCTGAGTTTGGGTAGGGTGACTTCATCGACTACACCGGCGAAGCCTTCGCCTTCGATGAACATGTTGAAGGCTTTTAGTTTTTTTGGCATGGACATATCTTGATCCTCTTATTCTGTGACCAACTGCACCAGGTAGTCGTTGGTGATGGTCTGGGTAAGCAGCAGGTTCTCCAGCGGTGGGACGGGGCTGAAGTCGTAGTCGATGTAGAGCTGGCCTGCGGCCAGGGTTTCGTTTGTGTTTTTCTCCTGATCGATCCAGGCGTTGGCGTCAACGATGTAGCCCATCGCCTTGAGATGGCGGAACTTTGCGTTAACACCCTCCAGAATGTCGTTGATCAGGGTTTTACTCATGGGCTTGTCGATGGCCCATAGGTGGGCCTCGGCGATGGTGTCGGCCAGTACGTCGTCGGTACGCACGGCACTCTCAAATGCATAGAGCGGATCGGCGGCACAGGTGCGTGAGCCCCAGAAGCGGAAGCCGTCTTCGCGGATGAGTGTGGTCACTTCGTTGCTGTTGAGGTAGTTGGTGTCGCTGGCTTCGGCCTGGAGATCGAAGTAAAGATCTTTGCTGATGCCCATGACGCCGTTGACCGGGACGTTGGAGAGGGTCTTGTGCCAGCCCACATCGTTGTCGATTTTGGCGCGTAGGCCGAGGGCGCGGGCGACGGCGCTGACGGGTGCCTCTGCTGCACCATCCCAGGCGGTGAAGTCGGGCCAGATGACCATCATGCGGCGGCTGCCAAAGTTGTCACGATAGGCGACGGCGGTCTCTTTTGTTGCGGCGCCGTCTGCACTTACATAGGCAAAGGCGCGCAGCTTGTCGGCGATGCCTGTCAGTTCGGTGGCCACGGCCTGCACGTCGAGATCCGGCACGCCGAGAATACGCGGGGTGATGCCCAGTTTTGCCTTGGCGGTGAGCAGGGCCTGGAGGCCGGTGTGGCTGCCGTCGGCCTCTACGGTGCCGATGATGTTGGTGGTGGTTTCGGCGGCGCCTGCGCCCTCGTCAACCCGTACGATCACTACATAGGGGGCGATCTGGTCGAAGATGGCGTCGATGGCGGCGGGCAGGGTGCCGTTGCCGTTGCCAGCGGTATCGAGCAGGGCGGCGTCGGCGCGGTTGCCTGCCACCAGCACCGGGGTGTTTAGTGGAAACTTGGCCGCATCGGCATCTGGCGCGGTGCCGACAATGCCGATCACTGCTGTGTTGATTGTGCGGATGGGGCGGCTGCCCTTTACGGTCTGGATGACGCGAACGCCGTGGTGGAAATCTGCGGGCATGATCTATTGCTCCATGGTGGTGTCAAGGGTACGGATGCGGTCGACGATGGTGTCGGCGGCGGCTTGTTTTGCTGCTGGTGAGCTGGCGGCAGCGATGGCGGCCGGTAGTTCTGCGCGGGCGGCTTCGGCGGCTGAGCCGATGTTATTGAAAGCCTCAGCCCGGGCGATGATGATGTCGGCCAGTGCGTGCTTTGACTCGGTGCGGTAGATGGATTCGCGCACCAGGTAGGGGTAATCGGTCTCTGCCACCGGGTGGGGATAATCGGCGGCGCGGTAGCGTATTGCCTCGTCGAGCTTGCGCTCGTAGCGGGCGGTGCGTGAGACGCTGGCGGTGTAGGCTGCATCGCAAAGGCTGTCGATCAGCGACTCTGCAGCGGCGACTATCTGCCAATCATCCGGCCCCGGTGGGGTGTAGGAGGTGACGGTTTTGGTGACCGGATCAATGCGGCGGTAGCCTGCATTATTGATGCAGTCGAGCCAGACGCTGTCGGTTACTTCAATGCTGCTGGCCGGAATGGCGGGTGGGGCGTGAAGTTCCGGGTCGTAGTAGCCGGTGATGTTGTCTCCCGGGTTGGTCGGGTCGTAGGCGATATATTTCATTGTGATCCTTAGTAACCCAGCACCAGCCAGTAGACAGAACCGGTATAACTGCCTGACCGGATGGACATACGGGGTTTTGATGCGGCGTGAACATGAATTAACTCGGCGATGTCGCTGCTGTAGTTAGCACTAGAAAACCCGACAAAGAATGCAGACGGGAATGCGACGGGGAATGTGACTGTGATGCTTGCGTTTGCAACAACGCTGGCGGAACCCCACTGAATCATCAGGCCGCCCGGGAACTTCATGTAGCCGGTGCTGGCCAGTGAGCTGTTGGCGAATTTCTGGTTAAACACATACGCTAGTCTGCTGGCGGTGATGGCGCGTGCCGCATCGGTACCGGTCAGCGCCTCGGCCTGGGTGGCCAGTTCAACGATGCCCTTTGCAGTGGTTGACGCTGTCGGCACGCTCTGCAGGTAGCGGGTGTCGCCCTCCGGGGTGGTTAGATACTGGTTGTGGGGATCTGTTGCTGCCTTGTGGGCGGTGATCGCCTGGGCGGCAATGGCGGCGGCATCCGGTACGCTCTGCAGGTAGCGGCCATCACCCTCAGGGGTCGTCAGGTACTGGTTGTGGGGGTCTGTGGCGGCGACATGGTCGGCCACCGCTTGGGCGGTGTTGATGTTTTCGATCAGGTTTTTCAGGTAGAGGGTGCGGTTGGCCAGCTGCTTGGCTTGGATATTATCTGGGCCGTTGACACCACCGAGGACAGCGTCGGTGGTTTCGAGCTGGTAGATACCGGCATCCCATTGATCAACTTGTGGCAGATCAGCCATAGATCAGGCCTCCATTGTGTTTTTGTGATCCATCCCGCAGGTGCAGGCCGTTGTGGTGCAGTTCCATGTAGCGCACCTGTTTCAGATGACTGCGGGCGTTTTTGTAACGTGAAATCTGGGTGATGATCCTGGCGGCTTTTTCCGGCGAGGGGATCTCTCCGGCATTGAGTGCGATATCAAATTCATAGGGCTGCAGGGCGGCGCCGTGGTTGATGCTGCCATCGCGCACATAGGTGCCGTCGCGGGGGTATTTGACGGACTCCAGGATCTCGACATATTCGTAGCCCATGGCCACCAGGGCGGCTTTGAGGCTGGCCGGGGTGCCTTTGTGGCGATGCACTTCTACGCTGGCGCCCAGAACATCGCGCTTTGTTGCTTCCGTCCAGCTGCTGTCCCACTCATCCACCGAGAGCGACCAGGCGAGCCAGGGCAGCAGGGCCAGGGGGCAGGTGGCGGGGTTCCATAAGTCGCGCAGGGGTACGTCGATCTGATCGATGGCCCGGTTGATTGCCGCTTCGGCACTGCGTTCTAAATCCGTTGCATTCGGTGGCAGCAGGCTGGTCATTCGCCGGTGCCTGCATCGGTTACGGTGATGGCGCTGCAGTGGGCGGCCCCGGTGTCGGCCACTACGATGTCAGCTGCGGGGGCGGTGAGGTTGACGTTTTGCACACCCGGCTGGTGCAGGGCGGCATGCAATCCGCTGATGGTGATGTCGTGGCCCAGCTTGTGATGGGCGGTGCAGTAGTCGGTGACCGCCTGGGTGGCGGCGGCCAGTACGACGGCGGTGTCGGGGCCTTGGTAAAACGTCAGCTCGGCGGTAACGGTGTAGTCAATAATAGTGGCGCTCTGTACGGTGACCTGGTCGGTCAGCGGGCGCACATCGTCGGCATTGACTGTTGAGTAAACGGCAGCCTTGAGGTTGGTATCTGCGGTGCCGTCGCCCTCGGTAGAGAGTACGGTAATCAGCACCTCACCTGGGGCGGGGCTGGTAATGCCGATGTCGTTGACCAGGGGCGAGGTGCTCAGGCCCCAGAAAATATAGGCGCCTTCCGGCCCGGCGGTGCTGTGGCCCTCCAGTGACAGCTGAATGCGCTGACGCAGGCGGGTGTCTGCTTCGTAGGTTGCCGGTACCGGCGGGGTGGCTTCCGGGTCACCGGCATCGATGAGCTGGCGCTCTACACCGAAGAGGGCGCCGAGGTGCTCGAGGTCTGTGCCTGTGGCATAGGCCAGCATCACCGCCCGGGCGCCGTCGTTAACGCGCTGGCGCAGGGTGAGGGCCACATATGCGGCGCTCTCCATGAGTTTGACTAGGGGCTCGCTTTCGAGGTCGAGCACGTCGGCATGGTCGGGTGAGCGGGCAACAAAGTCGGCTTTGATAGCCGCGAGAATGGTTTCGAAGTCCAGCGCCTCGACCACATCGGGGGCGGGCAGCTGGGAGAGGTCTATTTCGGTGAAGGCGCTCATTGAATGGGCACCTCAAGTTCAACGGTGCCGGTTTTGGCGGTGCCGCTGATGCTGAGTGTCATTTTGCCGGGGTTGGCGCTGTCGACATTCAGCTGAATCTGGTGGAGACGCAGGCGCGGCTCCCAACGCATGAGGGCGTCGGCGCCGGCGGCGTAGAGTTGCAGCTGGGTGCGCGGGTTGATGGGCTGATCGATCAGTTCAAACAGGCGCGAGCCATAGTCCCGGCGCATAACGCGGGAACCTATGGGGGTGGTGAGAATATCCTGGATGGACTGGCGCAGGTGTGCCAGTCCATCCGTGGATTTACCGCTATGGTTGGTCATGCCGGGCATGGATCAGCCTGTTGCCGCCGCGACGGGTGCATTACTGTTTACGCCACCTGGTCGCCATCGTGAGATGTGTTTTTCGTGAGGCAGTGGGCAGGTGTTGAGCTCCAGGCTATGGCTGTGGGTCGCCTGGGTGGTGGCGTCGATTGGTGGTGGTTGACTATTCAACGCGCTGTAGCTGTGATCGTCACGGCCCTCATTAACGGCAGTCGCCGGGGCGGCTTCATGACAGGCGGTGCAGGCGTAGGCTGGTTCCGGACTCATGCCGGGTGGTTCGGCAGCCAATACCGGTGTGGATAGAAACAGCATGGACAAAGCTATGACGATCATCGTCATAAAGAGTGGTTTTCGCACAATGTTCTCCTGTGATTTGCCCGTCAGGTGACGGGTTCGTTGGTGGTTGCTCCGCCGGTTATTACGCCGCCGTGAGTGTGGTGCTTGAGTGAGATGCCGTTGGCGATTACGTCACCAGTAACAGTAACGTCGCCGATAATGTCGAGGCCGCCGTCTGCAGTAATAGAGAGCGTGCCGCCAGCAGGCAGCGTGATAGCCATGCGTGCCGTGGCGGTGTCGTACTCCACCGCCGCGCCGTCGTGGTAGGTGGTGCGGTGAATATCGGCATCGGCCGCGGTGGGCGGAAACGCGGTCTGATAGAGACCTGGTAGTGCATAGCCCTGAGCGGGATTGCCGCCGGGGCAGAGCAGCAGCACTTGCTCGCCAACGGTTGGTGCCCACCAGCTGCGGTCGGCACCGGCGCGAGCGGTAAGCCAAGGCAGCCAGCCGGTGAGCAGGTCACCCGCGGTCACCCGCACCCGTGCGGCGGTACAATCTACCTCGGCAATGGTGCCGGGGCGGATCAGGTTGTGCAGTTGGCGGGCCAGCTGGGCGAGTTCGTATTGCATGGCCCGATTATTGGGCGTGCCGCTGGGTGGGTCAGTTGTTATACGCAGTAAAGCCGCGCTTTACTGGCTGCCGAGGTGGTCGTGGACTGTTTGCGCTATCCAGTCGCGATCATCCGGTGTAAATCCGAGCAGTTCGCGACGCTCGTACTGATACAGTGCCCCACCCTTGCCGACCTCGGCGAGTTGCCCTTCATGGTGGATACGTGCGATACGGGCGGTGCGGCCGCTGTAGCCCACGCTGGCTTGATTGGCGCTGGCGCGGATCCGCAGGTGCTTGGTTTTGCGCATCTCTTTAAACAGCGCGGCGCGGCGTTTGATGCGGCCTTTTTTGCTGGCTTTGCGAGGTTTTCGTGGTGCGTAGGCACTACCGTCGGGGTTTTTCTGGGCGGCGATCCGCTTGGCCTGGCGCTGCCTGATACCCACCGCAAGGGTACGCAGCAGTTTGCGCCGGCGGGCGGTGCTGAGGTTGGCAATGAGGGGCTGCACCCACTCTTCCAAGGCCTGGAGGTTATCAGCCACCCTCCACCCATTGGGCGATGGGATCTGGATCGTCGTTGATGTAGAGCGACCACGTTTCAGCAGGTAGCAGGGTCTCGGTCAGATGGGGATCGTCGCAGTGGGTGAGTGTGATACCTTCGTTGGACTCACTTACGCGCACGGTTTCGGTGAGGGCGATGGTCACGGCGATATCCGTTGCGTCGTGGTCGAGTAGATCAGCGTCGAAGTCAAAGGCCTTCTCGCCGCGGTGCTTTTCGTGCTGATTGATCCACTGCACAAGCACAAAGGCCAACTGCTCTGCAGGCTGCGCGAAATCGGTGACGATGATGTGGGCGTTGTAGCGCCATTCAAAATCATTGTTGTCGCCCGGGCGGGAGTGGACGGCGCCCTTGTCGGCGAAGGTGAGTAGTTTGTCGGCCGTTAGGTTGAGCGGCGAGGCGAGGAGGTGGGTGCGTAGGGTGGTGAGTTTGTTCATTTTTTACCCAGAATAACGCCCCACAGGCGTACACCATAATAAACACCAGCTACTCTGATCGGGTGCATGGTGGTCATCACTTGGAGATCTACGCGGAAGTTTTTAGCCGCCACCACCCAAGGGAGTTTGCTCTCTTTGAGGTCGTAATCATGCTTAAAAGCCGGGTAAAAGACATCACCGGTAGGGTTCACCAGCCAGCGCAGCCCGAACGGCACCGAGCCGCCATCAGACGGGAATCCAGCCGGGACCGTACCGGTAGCACAGACTAGATCCTCCTCTAACTTCCAGATCGGGAGTTGCCACCAGTGGCGGGCGTCGAACTTTGTGACTGCGGCCTTGTACCTCACACCTCCTCCGGCGGTTGTAGCTGCTCTAACGTCACATAACCATTGCTGATCAAATATGCAGCCAGCTCCTGCTTTGCGGTGTCCTGCTGTATAGCCGTTGTATAGTCAGCCTCTCGCATGTGCAGGCACGTTTTTATGCCATCAGCCATATCCTTGAACGCCTGAACAACAACGGGGGTCTGCTCTGCAACCCAGTCAGCATACTCACCGTCTTCAGGGCAATTTCCAACCATCACAAGCCGGTCAGCCGCGCCGATACCGGCCATGAACTCTCTGATTTTATTGTCAGGAATACCGCGTGTGCGCGTGTATATGGCAAAGGTTGTTAGGCCACCTGTATTACCACACTGAGAGATATATGATATTGCCGCCTCTATCTTAGGAGTGAGGATTGCGGATAGGGTTATGGAGATGTTGGTCATGATGCTATCTCCAGTACACGTAAGACCGTGCAAAAGCGAAACTTAATATAATGTCCTGCTCCAGCTTGCCATGCGGCATTTGTAATATTACACCCGCCCCAGGCGGGTGAGGCGACACAATATCCTGAGTATTGCCCAGGTATAGTAGTTCTTATCACATCACTATGAATCCTTAAGCTAAGCGCACCAGCCCCTCCTTGCTCATGAAAATCTACACCCCACTTATACCTGTGCCCTTCATTTATATCTTTATCAGCATCCTTAGTTCTTAATCCACCAGATACATTCTGGATATAATAATCGGCTTCCCCCAGCTTAAAGAAGTCAGTATCATCGATAGCATCTCCGCTATTCCCATACAACTCCCCAACATAATCAGCGCTCAACCACTCACCACCATCAAGCACGAACTCTTCCCAATCGTCAGCCGCTACGTTGACGAAGGCAAGATCACCCACGCCTACTAAGGGAGGCTCTGTGTTTATATCGCCGCTGTCGATATCCCACCGGGTAACCGTTCCGTTGTTATCTAACTCCACATCGGCTATTACGCCGGTAAAATAGTTACTACCTGATCTACCAACAGCCGACAGGGAGAGGGCGGTAGACTTATTGCTGGTACCTATACTTACCCCGTCTACAAGGTAATCAATAACAGTCCCGCTGCGCTTAATCTCAAGCTCATGCAGCATCCCGTCATTCAATCCAGATATACTTCGCGTTAACGCCCCCCACGAAACCCTAATCTTGACTTCTGTCGGCGAGATAGCTATGTAATTAGCAGCACTACTTTCCTGTCCCAGCAGATACTCAATACCCGTAATGGTAGTGCTGAATGCCACTTTTACCGAGAAGTCACCAGAGCAGCTTATTTGATCAAATGCACCGTAGTTACTCCCCCCGAACGTCAGGAAGTTGCGGGCCTGTCCTGATGCTATCGCCCCAGTAGCCGAGAACACATCAGACAACGCACTCCCCCCCGGCCCAATCGCCTCAACCTGCAAACCACCAGCCACACCCTCGACAGCGGAAGTGCCACTGATAATCCCGTCACCAGCACCGACCCCTATACCGGCAGGCCATGCGCCCACAGCAGCAAATGAGGTAATGGCACCACTGTATTCAGCCGAGACATCAACAGGCACCATGGCCTCGCCCGCTGTGTAGTTGATATCAGCAATGGCACCAACAAAGAGGGGAGGGGTAGGCGCGGGGAGTTGTGGGGCGTCAGCACCGCCCCGTAGATTTGCAGACACCACCGCCATGCCAAGCGCTAGCGACGTCATTAGAAACCACCAAAAATCCTACCGACATTGGCGGAGCCGGTGATATAGACGCGGGTATAAAAACCTGGGTTATCGCCAGGCAACATACAGACGGGAACGTTAGTGGCGTTGAGCATATCAACCCGCAGGATGCCAGCCTGTTCTACTTTTAGTGTGCGCACTACCCGTTGAAGATCGTCGGTGTTCGACTTTACTACCTCAAAATAACCCGTAGGGGGTGCTATGAAATCGGTCTGCAGCAGTCTCAGCAGGTGTTTGAATGGGTTTTTCATAGCTAGGCCTCATTGAGTTGCTGGCAGTGGGTGCAGCGCTGCACACCAGGAATGGCATCACGGCGTTCCTGGGGTATGGGCTCGCAGCAATTGATGCAGTTGGCTGCGCTCTCGCCCTGGTACTGCACGCGGTTACCGATGGCGATCTTGCGCTCTCGCTCTTCGATCTTTTGGGCGCGGTCGAAGCGATCCATCAGTGTTCACCCGCCTGGATGCGTTTCTCTTTGCCGCGGTGCCAGGAGGCGACGCCAAGGATGGCACCGGGCACACCAAACAGCAGGGTGAGTTGCATCACCAGCATGGGGATCATAGCGATGGCGTTCGGGTCTTTATCCTTGATGGCAATGTAGGCAATGATCAGGATGCCAATGACAGCAACAAAAAAGGTGACGGCTGACAAAGCACCCCATAGAGGCCGCCAAGCCGATGACCACCAGTGTTTTGCCTGGGTCTCGGCCTGCATGGTGTGGTTGACGGACTGCAGGCGCTTGGTCTTTTCACGCTCGATCTGAATTTGGAAGTTGTAGAGCGCTTCCTTGAGCTGCAGGGCGATCTCGGGGTTGGCCTCAAGGCGTCGTCGTGCCTCGACGGGATTGGCTGTGCCGAGCACACTGGCGACCACGCTGGCGGCTTTTTCTGCTACCTCGCCTGCGTCATCATCAAACATCCCTACGAGGGACGGCAGGGCTTGCAGTGCAATACCTATGAGTGGTGCCATTAAATTACCCTCTCTCTAAACCAGCCAAAAACAAAAGCCTCATCTTTCTCACGTTTTTCTGCCAAGCGCACATAACGGGCACCCTGCAGGGCGTTGAGCATGCGGTGCATTACTGTGGCACCGATACCAGCGCGGTGCTGCAGGTAGGCACGCAGGGCGGCCAGGGTGCGCTGTCCAATCACCCCATCGGTGGGGATGTCGGGATAGAGCTTACCCAGCTGGTTGAGGGCGTTGAGTGAGCGCTGCAGGAATTTTGCCGCCACGCCAGTACCACAGTTGACGCCGGTATCGGCCAGCTCTTCGGCGATGGCGGGTGACAGGGCTTTGATGTCGTCCAGCTTCAGCGCGTGCCAGTAGCGGTCGGTGTAGATCTGACACGCAAAGTCGATGGGCAGATCGGCCATAGCGCCGGTGTAGCCGTAATCACGGGCGACGGCGACGGTTATGCCGTACATGGTTTCGCCGCCGCTGTCATCGGGGCGGTTGCTGTAGCCGCCCTCGCGCTTGATGATGCCGTTGATCACACTTGTTTTTATGTCACTCATCATCTGCCTCTATTCTGAAAGAGAGCCCCGGGGTGGGGTAGTGGTGGCCGATCAGGTCGCGCATATCGGTCTCAAGTCGAAAGCAGCCAGGCGCCAGGTTTGCAAGGTTAACCGTGAACGCTCGGCGTACCGGAGCATCAGTGGCAGGAATATGCATGACCTGCCTTGGGGTGATTTGTACCGTGGCGTCGTCACTGCTGTAAGGGGTGCAGCTGGTGGAGATGATGCGCCGGTGCAGTGTGACTGTAACCGGCTGGTGGGCCTGGATACTGCGCTCTGCAATAAGCACATCTGTGTTGTAGTATTCGCCCAGGTAGTAGCTGTCGGCGGTGACTTGCAGCGCCACGGGCGACCCCATGATGGGTGATACAGCAATGCCAGCTGCACAGCAGGCGGCAACGGTGGCCAGCTTTAGAGACATTTTATAACCTCTCGTTCGAGGACGCGCATTTCTGAGCGCTGTTCATCCTGCCGTTCGCTGATGGTGCGAATCTGCGACTGCATCTGACTGCTGTTATGGCTGAGATCGTTACGCAGCAGGGCGATGCTGTTACGTGTGTCGTACCAGTTGCCCAGCGCGGTCACCACCAGTACACCGGCGGTGATCACAACACTCCAGGTGATTTTCGGATCGAATACCGATGCAGTTTTCTCGCTCACATCAGTCTCACTTGCAGTTTTCTCGCTCATATCAGACCCAAAGGTTTATTGTTTGTTGTTGCTGTTCGGCGGCTGCCGGCAGGTTGATTAATAGCCCTGTGGGGAGGGCGGCGCCGTGCTCTGCCAGACCGGGGTTTGCATCAAGCACCTGCTCGGTTACTCCAGCGGTGCGGCCGTAGTAGCGACTGCAAACCTGGTCAACGGTGTCGCCCTGCTGGGTGATAGCGGTGCTCATATCAGCCCCGCCCATTCACTGCCGGTGATGGCATGTATCGCGCGCCGGGCGTTGGCGCGGTGATCATCCATAGCGGTGGTGAGTTCATCGGCACGGCCATGGCCACTGCCGGTGCTGTCGAAGTCGCGGTATTTTTCAATCAGCTCGGCCTTGGCTTTGCTGTAGACGGCGGTGTGGTAGTGGGTGGTAAGCTCACTGACGTCGTCGTACGGGTTTGCCGGTACGTCGGCGAGTTTGGTGTATTCAAGCAGGAGCTGCTTGGATTGCCAAACGGCCAGATCGATGTTGGTATTGATCACGGCGTCGCGCAGGGCGGCGACAACCCGGACGTCGCTGATGGAGGTGTCTACCCGGTAGAGCTCGCAAAAATCAGCGACCGCGATTACTGGATAAAAGCTGATGTTGCCTACCTGCTGGTCGCGGGTATTGGCTGCATCGTTACCTGTGGCGATAAATCCGGGCATCATCTACCTCAAAAAAACGGCAACGGACGACGTATTGGTTTCTGCTTGCGCTTCCACCTCCACGCCGCGCCGCTGCCGGCGGGGGCACTCGGTTACTCAGTAGCGGCTGTAAGCGGCTCCTGATCGGCGGCCAGGGCGGCGGCTTCTTTTGCTGCCTGGGCTTGAGCGTTCTTGATGTCGCGCTCCAGTTTCTCTTTCCACTTTTTGACGCCACACTTGGGGTTAAGCTCAAGGGCGCGGGCATAATGGGTGATGGCGGCGCGGGGGTTGCTATCCTGCAGATTAAGGCCAAAGGCCTTGTGCAGTTTTGCGCGCACCTGGTCGGGCATGTCAGCATCCCGCACCAGATGATCAACCCGATCAAGCACCTCAAAGGGCAATTTGCCCGGGTGTTTAATGGCGTACTCGGCTGTCTCTTCGGTGAGTAGGGTGGCAAGGTCACGGTTGTACTGATCAGGGGTGGCCATGTTGTGGTTTATGGCGTACTCAGCCATGCGAGCCGCCTGAACAATATCACCGGTGTCGATGGCCCAAACCATAACGGTCATGAGTACATCGTCCTGGACGCCACTGTCGGACTCGAGCACGCCGTCGATATAAGAGCCGTAGTCGGGCAGCAGTTTGCGTTTGAGATCAATCTTCTGCTCGACCGACTGGATCTTCTTTAGTTGGCGCTTGTGTTGTGCCAGTTGTAGCAGCATCAGTTCGTATTGCGAGCGGTCGGCTGTTGTTTCAGGATCCGCCTCCGCTGCAGAGTTTGCAGCAGCGGTGGCTTTCTGAAAGTGCCGCTTAGCGGGTGTCATTGGAGGCATAAAGTTACCCTGTCAGTGTTTCAGTGGGGCCGCGACTACTGCCAGGCGTTACCGGCAGCGTTGGGGAACTTGATGTTCACCGATGCGCAGGTGCAGGTCAGATCCTCAATGACGTAGGCATCGTTGACGCTCTCGTAGTTCTCCACCCGATCACGCTTGGCGTTGTCAACGATGGTGCGACGGCGGGTATCGTTCTGCCAGTAGACCGACAGGTTGGAGTCACCTCCGGAGCTGATCTGGGTGATAAAGAGGGTGCGCTCGGGGAAGAACGGAACCTCAGCCACTCGCAGGCCACCCAGGCGTTTGTTGCTGATCATCAGATCCAGCTCTTTCGCCTCAGTGGGGGTGTTGCCGTGCATCTCGACCAGTGGGAAGTACTTCTCATCGACCATGTCGGAGGAGCAGACCACCACCAGGGTGGTGTTGCGGCGATGCCAGGGTGCCAGCAGATTGCTGCGCATGTCGTAGACCAGGGCGTCGAGGTTGGCATAATCGCCACCGGCACCGACCTGGATCTCACCGGGGGTGGCACCCTCGATCATATAGCGACCTACCGCCTCGGCCTGTAATTTTGCCAGCCAACCGATATTGACATCCTGCAGCAGGGGGTTGGCTACACGGTTAGTCGCGGCAGCGGCGGAGAGTCCATTCCAGCCGATCATGATGCGATCAAGGGCAGACTGACGGACAATCTGGTTGCGGATACGTGCCTGGAAGTCCGGGAACTTGGCCCAGGCATCCAGCTTTGCATAACCGAGATGGGTGTCAAAGTTGGTCTGCTTACAGAAGTAAGCGCGATCATCCACGCCGGAAGGGTCCTGGGTCTCGCGATCATCGGTGGTGGTATCGGTACGACCGGCAATGGTGGCGCCGACACTCAGGCCGAGTTTTTCGCCGGTCTGCTCATTAACACCGATGGAGTTGACCATCGCCAGGAAAGCACTGTTCTCCTGGATGTGGTTCTCCATGGTCTGAGAGACGCTGGGGGCAGCGGCAAACTTCTGCGTGGCATCGGGGATGCCATTCAGGGCGGCTACCTGCCCCAGGTAGCTGTTGAATACTTTACGGGTAAGTTGGCGCATGTTGTCAGGCTCCTAGAGAGATCAGCAGTCAGTCAGTTCGTTGCCGTCGCCGCCGTTGGCAGGCTGACGAGAGTGGTGGTTAGGGTTGGGTTCTTCTTCCAGCTTCTCAGTCAGGGCGGTGAACTGGGTGTTCAGTTCATTGTGGGCTGTCTGGAGGGTGGTGAATTTTTCCAGCAGGTCGGTGTGGGCCGTCTGCAAGGTTGTGAAACTATCCAGCGCCTGCTGCTGGCTCTCGGCGATGGTGAGAATTGCGGAATCGCTATCCGCAAATCGCTGGTCGTTGTCACCCTTTTGTTTACTGAAGATCGCTTTCACCCTGGAGAGGAGGGTGGTTTTATCTCCACCTTCATCGCCGTCGGTTTCAGTGAAGTCGAAAGCAAATTCCAATGCAGTGGAATAGAGATGATCATCATCAATGGTTGGCGTGGAGTAGAGCTTGCTGGTGTTCTGGGCATTAAACGACCACCGCTCAGTTCCAAGCGAGGCGGGGCTGTCAGTTACAGCAAGTCCGGTAAGCCACGCTTTGCCTTCACGGAAGCTCAGCTCTATTGAGCTGTAAAGCTTCTGCCCCAGTTTGTGGATATCGAGCAACGCGGGCAGGGCATCCACTTTGGCATAAAGCGCAAGAGCGCCGTTATGCTCTTCCGCCTTAACCTCATAAACATCACCAAGGGCGTCAAACAAGCTACCAGGCACAAGGCCGCGGACATGCTCAAGCCAGACTCTGGCGTCGTATTCTCCGGTCTTGAAATTTTCAACTGCCTCAAGAATGTGATTGCGATTGATCTTACGACCATCAATAGTGTCGCCTTCTTTGGCAACGCGGGTAAATTTCGATCTCTTCATTTGGCCGATCCTGGTGTGTGGGCAGGGTTCGAGTGTTCGTAGTGGCTAGAGTCAGAGACACGGCACCTATAAGCAACGCTATCAACAAGTAAAGCCGCGCTTTACTGTGTGACGAGTGCAGGGCCAGGCCCGGGGCCGCTTACCCTTGCCCCATGACATCAGCCCCGCAACAACTTGATCAGCGCCTCGAAGCGAAGTTGCTTTATTGGCAGGGCTACCGCGTGGCCTACATCTGGCGCAAGCTTGGCGTCAACGCGCAGACAGTGCATAGCTGGAAAAAGCGGGATAACTGGGACTCGTCAACATCGGTACAGCGCACAGAAACCAACATTGAGATCCGCCTAGCCAAAATCATCGCCCTGGAGGAAAAAACACCAGGCGACCTGCAGGAGATCGACACCCTCACTAAGGGCATGGAGCGCATGGCGCGTATCCGCAAATTCGACCAGGGTGGCAACGAAGCCGACCTCAACCCAAAGATCAAAAACCGCAACCGAGGCAAAAAGCGCAAGGCAACAAAAAACGAGATCCCGGATGATGCGCTTGAGAAGCTGGAAGAGGCCTTCTTCGACGAGCACTTCGGCTATCAAAAAGTGTGGTGGAAACAGCGCGAGCACAACCGGCGCATCCGTAACATACTCAAGAGCCGGCAGATCGGCGCCACCTACTATTTCGCACGCGAAGCGATCATCCACGCCCTGCGCACCGGCCGGAATAAAATCTTCCTCTCGGCGTCAAAAAATCAGGCCCACGTATTCCGACAGTACATAGTGCAGTTCGTGCGTGATGTGGCAGGCGTCGACCTCACAGGTGACCCCATCGTCCTGCCCAATGTCGCTCACCTCTACTTTCTCGGCACCAACTACCGTACCGCCCAGAGTTACCACGGCGATCTCTATATAGATGAGTACTTCTGGATCCAGCGTTTTCAGGAGCTCAACAAAGTGGCCAGCGGCATGGCTATGCACAAGCAGTGGACCAAAACCTACTTCTCAACGCCTTCAAGCATCACCCATGAAGCCTACCCACACTGGACCGGTAGCAAGATCAACAAGGGGCGCAAAAAAGAAGACCAGATCACCATCGACACCAGCCACCAGGCGCTGAAAGATGGCGGTCTCTGCGAGGATCGCCAGTGGCGCCACATCGTCACCGTGGAAGACGCCGCTGCAGCAGGGTGCGACCTATTCGACATTGATGAACTGCGTCTCGAATACAGTCAGGAGGAGTACGACAACCTCCTTATGTGCCAGTTTATCGACGACACCGCCAGCATCTTCAGCCTGCAGGAACTGCAGCGCTGCATGGTCGACAGCTGGGTGGTGTGGGATGACTGGCGACCCCTGGCCCCAAAGCCCTTTGGCAGCCGACCGGTATGGATCGGCTACGACCCATCACGCACAACAGACGACGCCAGCCTGATAGTGGTGGCACCGCCGGCGGTACCCGGTGGTAAATTCCGCGTCCTCGATAAAATGAGCTGGAAAGGCATGGACTTTACCGCCCAGGCCGAACGCATCCGCACACTCACACAAATCTACAACGTCCAATACATAGGCATCGACATCACCGGCGTCGGCTACGGCGTCTTCGACCTGGTCAAACAGTTCTACCCGGCCGCCGTCGGCATCAGCTACAACCCCGAGGTAAAAAGCCGCCTGGTACTCAAGGCAAAGGATGTCATCACCCACGGCCGAATCGAATACGACGCAGGCCACACCGACCTCGTCGCCAGCTTGTTGATGATCAGAAAGACCATCACCGCCAGCGGCAACAAAGTCACCTACGAAGCCAGCCGCAACAACGAAACCGGCCACGCAGATCAGGCGTGGGCACTCATGCACGCACTCGACAACGAACCCCTGGCCGCCACCGCTGGCGGCGGATCAAACTCTTTTATTGAGATCTACTGAAATGGCGAAGAAACAGAAAGCAAAAGCACCCAGCGCTGAAATGTTCACCTTCGGCGACCCCACCCCGGTCCTCGATGCCCGCGATATCCTCGGCCTCACTGAGAGCTACTGGAATGGCGAGTACTACGAACCACCCTACAGTAGGGCAGGGCTGGCAAAGTCGTACCACTCAAATACACATCACTCAAGTGCCATCCAAGTCAAGCGGAACATCCTTGTCAGTACCTTCAAGCCCCACCCACTACTCAGCAGGAGTGAGTTCAGTAGATTTGTCACTGACTATCTCATCTTTGCTGATGGCTTTATTGAGCGGATCGACAACAGACTGGGTAAACCATTAAAGCTCAAAGTAAGCCCCGCGAAATACACACGGCGAGGAAGAGATGATAAATACTTCTATGTACCCAACTACTGGGACAAACATGGTTTCAACCCCGGCAGCGTATTTCACCTGATGCAGCCAGATATCAATCAAGAACTCTACGGCGCACCCGACTACCTAAGCTCACTACACAGCGCATGGCTCAACGAAGCGGCCACCCTGTTCCGCCGCAAATACTACCTCAACGGCAACCATGCAGGTTTCATCCTCTACATGACCGACGCAGCCAACAGCGATCAGGATGTGCAGGATCTGCGCAAAGCCCTCAAAGAGAGCAAAGGCCCGGGCAATTTCAAGAACGCCTTCATGTACGCACCCAACGGAAAGAAGGACGGCATACAAGTCATCCCCATCAGCGAGGTACAGGCAAAGGATGAATTCTTCAACATAAAAAACGTCACCCGAGACGACGTAATGGCAGGCCACCGTGTCCCATGGCAAGTGATGAGCACCATACCAACCACCAACGGCGGCACCATTAACTTTGGTGATGCCGAGAAGGTAGTCCGAGTATTCAACGCCAATGAAATCGCCCCGGCGCAAGAGTGTATGAAAGAGCTAAACGACTGGATCGGCGAAGAAGTCATCCAATTCGACCCCTACATAATCGAAGGCCTCCAGAGCGATGAAATCAAAAGAGAACTAAAGTAAAGCATCAGCACTGCACCACCACACGCACCACCCAACAAGCCCGGCACCCCCGGGCTTTTTCACGCCTGCTCAACCCCAGCGCGCGCGGTTAGCCCCCCGCCACGCCTGCGGGTTAAAGGTGTCGAATTTTAGGCAAGCGCAAAAACAGAAAAAGCGCCAGGCCGCAATGATGGGCGGTAGACGTTACCTGGTTGTAATTAACGCGGATTTATGCGGTTTGGTGCATTGAATCAAGAATTTTATTCTTGCTTACGTGACGGGACAGGGGCAGGTTGACTTGAGGGTTAGGTATTGCAGATGGGCTTATTGTCGTGTCGAATGAGATAGTGGCTTGACCGACAAATCCACAGTCGATATTTTGGCACTGTGCTTTGATCTTTCTGCAGGTATCAGACAGATCCCAGCTATCGCGAATGATGGCTTTTTCACCGCAGTGTGGGCATTTGGTCTGCATGGTGGGCATGGGCAGCTCCAGGGGCTTTTGTGTGGGCAGTTAAATCATAAAGCCGAATGGAACCGCAGCAAAGCACAAAGACCCGGGGGGGGCATCGGAAAAAGGTAATCAGGGACATAATCACGAAAAACAGGTGTAACCTAATGAAATACATAGAATAAATAATTACCTTTTAAAGGTAATTAATGGTGATAATTATTACCATTTACTGTAAGTATTTGAAATACATAGAAAATAAATGCAGCAGATATCACCAATAAGAAAGGTAATTGATTACTTTTAGATTACCTTTTAATTACCTTTCTGGATGTTGTTATTTTTCAGTTTAATCAACCATATACAGCTGATTCTCAAAAGTATTACCCTGATTACCTTTTTCCGATGGCCCCACGTATTCTAGAAATATCCTCAAATAGAGGAGGGTGCCTTATTAAAGCAACCAGTAATCTGGGACTAATCTGGGACTGAATCATCATGTTTTTCTGCACCTTAGAATTGCTAACCGACTGAAACATATAGTATAAAAATTGAATAACTTACACCGTACGGGTTCGAATCCCTGCCTCTCCGCCATACGACAGCCCCCTCTCCGCAGTGTGGAGGGGGTTTTTTTATGCCCATGATTTGAAGAAAGTCAT
>JBEVXT010000010.1:0-3571 GCA_040505955.1 Sedimenticola sp.
CCGTCGGCGGAGTAGATGCCGGCGGATCTGAAGAGGGAGTCGAGTCCGAAGGTGCGCGCCTCATCAGGAACGATGGGCACGATGTAACGTCCCAGGGCGGGCTCCTTCAGCAGCAGGCCGAGTATGCGCACCATCGCCATGGTGGTGGAGACCGCCCGCTCTCCGGTGCCGTTGAAAAATTCAGCAAAGAACGACCGCGGCGGGGTGGTGAGAGTGGGGCAGTCCACATTGCGTTTGGGCAGGTAGCCCCCCAGTGCCTGGCGCTGCTGCTGCAGGTAGCCCATCTCCGGGGTGTCGCTGTCGGGGCGGTAGAAGTCGGCGCGGTCGATCGCTTCCGTCGCTAGGGGGATCTGCAGCTGTTGGGCGTAGGTGCGGCGCTCTTCGCTGCTTAGCTGTTTTTTGATGTGACTGGTGTTGCGCCCCTGAGCGGCACTGCCCAAGCCGTCTCCCTTCACCGTCTTGATGAGGATGACCGTGGGGCGCCCTTCGCTCTGGATTGCCTTGTGGTAGGCGGCGTAGATCTTCTTGCGATCCTGTCCGCCGCGGCGCATCGCCAGGAGTTCGTCGTCGGTTAAGCTGTTGAGTAGGGTGGCCAGCTGTGGGTCACCTTCAGTCCAGAAACGACGTAGCTCCGCACCGCTGGAGATGGAGAGGTACTGGTAGTCGCCGTCGAGAGCCTGCTCCATGCGCTGCTGTAGGCGACCGTCGGGATCGCGGGCCAGCAGGCCGTCCCAGTCGCTCCCCCAGATCACCTTGATGACGTTCCAGCCAGCGCCACGGAAGCTGCGTTCCAGCTCCTGGATGATTTTGCCGTTGCCCCGCACCGGCCCGTCGAGGCTCTGCAGGTTGCAGTTAATCACCAGGATCATATTGTCGAGCTTTTCGCGGGCGGCGATATTGAGAGTGCCCAGCACTTCGGGTTCGTCGGTCTCTCCGTCACCGATAAAGCACCACACCTTGCCGCCGTTGGCCGCCTTCAGCCCCCGGTTCTCCAGGTAGCGGATGAAGCGCGCCTGGTAGATTGCCGCCGGAGAGGCGATGCCCATGGAGGCGCTGGGGATTTCCCAGAACTCCGGCATCAGGCGCGGGTGGCAGTAGGAAGGGAGGCCGCCGCCGGGTTGTAGTTCGCGGCGGTAATTCTCCATAAGCCGGGTGTCCAGCCGCCCCTCCATCCAGGCCCGGGTGTAGATGGCGGGGGAGGTGGCGGGCTGCAGCATCACCAGATCGCCGCCATAGTCATTGTCGCGGCAGCGGAAGAAGTGGTGTTGGCCCACCTCCATCAGGGTGGCGGCGGAGGCGTGGGTGGCGATGTGACCGCCTACGCCGCTTTTGTCGTTGGCGCGTGACACCAGGGCCGTGGCATTCCAGCGCAGTATCTGCTCCAACCGCTCCTCAAGGGGGATGTCGCCTGGATAGGCGGGCTCTTCCATGGCGGGGATGCTGTTGCGATAGGGGGTGTTGAGCTGTGCCTGGGAGAGCGGGATATTGTGACTCAGGGCGTGGCCCTGCAGCAGCTGGATAATTTCGTCTACCCCTTCTGCTCCATAGTGGCGGTGGATAAAGTCGATGGACTCCAGCCACTCACGGCCTTCGGCAAGAAAGTCGTCATCCGGCGCGGTTTGCTGTCTGGTCTCGTTTGCCATCTCTTGGTTGCCTTCTGGGGATAAGGTGGTTAACAGCTGATAATTTATCACCACTATTGATGGGAAATCCTTGCTATTTATTGAAATATTCCGTTAGTGTTTAGTGAAATATATCAATAATAAGCTCTATTTTAGAGGATAGTGCCATGATCCAGCTCGATAAAACAGATCGTCAGATTCTTGATGAGATTCAGCGAGATGCCCATATCTCCAACGTGGCGCTGGCTGAGAAGGTCAATCTCTCCCCCTCACCCTGCTCCCGACGGGTAAGAATATTGGAGGAGGCGGGTGTCATTGATCACTATGTGGCGTTGCTCAATCCAAAGACAGTGGGGTTGGGTGTCACTTCTTTCATCAGCGTCAGTCTTGCCCACCAGGTGGAGGAGTCACTGGAGTGCTTTGAACGCTGCGTGGCCAACCTGCCCGAGGTGATGGAGTGCTACCTGGTGACCGGAAGTGCCGACTACCAGCTCAGGGTGATGGTGCCGGATCTGGAGGCCTATGAGCGCTTTATCAATAAGCTGACCCGGGTGGAGGGTGTCTCCAGTATCAAGTCGAGTATCTCCATGCGACAGGTCAGCTATAGCACGGTACTGCCGTTGGGACATCTCGGTGACAGCACTGCCAAGTGACTTTTTTGCTTGCTGCTGAAAGTGATGGAATTGATCAATTAAGCTAGTGAACTAAGATAGGTAAAGGGACGCTACCCTTTATTAAATCCTTAAAACCACGTCCTTAGGATGTGGAGTTGATCCGCTGGCTATGCCAGTTGGAAATTTCAACTTTACTCATGCAGTCTATTGTAGTTTTGGTACTGCTTAGCAACACACTGTGTGGGTCATAGTCATTAAGTTAATAGACGCTGTAGCCTGGGCTGAGCGAAGCGAAACCCGGGTAGTTATTGCGCTATCCCCCCGGGTTTCGCTTCGCTCAGCCCAGGCTACGAAGAGACCCTGATTGAAATTAGGTGGGCTTCTTTATACGCCCTTATAGGCGCAATCAAAGCCATGTTCTTAGAGCATGGTTTTTTATTGATGGATGGCCTACCTTGTGGTTGCACCTTCAGGCCGGAAAACCATAATTTCCAGGTCATCGACCTGACGAAAGTGTTTGTCATTAGCCGTCAACAGCGGAACCCCTATCGACAATGCTGTAGAGGCGATCAATGCATCAGCCATTTGCATGCCATGACTCAATGCGTAACTTTCCACCAGATACATCGCACGGGCAGAAATATCAGTGTCGATCGACTGAATCGCAGCACCCCAGAAACGTATTGCACGCCTCAACGACTGAAGCTCACCCTTATTTCTGACACCCTGTACCAGTTCCATATAGGAGACAGCAGAAATAGTGAATCTGTCTGCCTTATCAAGCATGTTAGCGGCATTCAGATTGCCCCGAAAATTCCAGATCAAAACATCCGTGTCAACCAACATCATCCAAAGCTCCTGGGCCTTCGCATCTGCCGCACCTGCTCATCGACAGACAAATCATCATCCCTGTCTGACCAAATACCAAAGGCCGGATTATGTTCGCCCGGTGCTCCAGTACCTTCAGCAGTAAAAGGCACGAGTTTGGCGCGAGGCTTGCCTCGATATGTGATAATTACCTGCTCACCCCTGTCTGTTGCTGAGATCAGCTCCCGGGTGTGCAAGCGGAGATCTTTTGTGGTCGCTTTCATAGTCATATAACTCCCAACTAAGTTACACTAAAAAGTGTAACTCACATACACAAGCCACTACAAGGCCCTCTATAAAAGGACAGCGGCGACGCACAAGTATATTAGTAAAAACCCAAACACTAGCACTTGGGATAATTACAGCATCAATCCATCAAAAGCCAGCACATTTAGAGGCGGCTGCAGTGTATGGCGAGAGGGTAAAGTAGGCCAACGGATCTATGGGCAATAGTAGAGCGCCCCCTGA
>JBEVXT010000011.1:0-6338 GCA_040505955.1 Sedimenticola sp.
ATTCGCTTTAGAAGATATTGCTGCACCCAGATAAGCACAGTAACACTAAGCAGTCGGGTAACAAGTGAACTAACACTATTAATAAGGATCAGTTTTTTACTAATTAAAACACGACCATTCAATTTTTATTGGCTCTCTTTTTTAGTATGGTAAATGAAGGCCGCGACACTCATGACGATATGTCCAAGGAAAAAAAGGGAGGTCTGTCGGAATTCCCATTCTGTAACGCTTTGCATAAGTACACCACATAAGCTAAGAAATGCCCCAATACGTACTCTATCAAGAAGATCCCCTTTGGTTTTCGTAAGTCCATTTCCTGATATATATAGCCAACGGCCAAAGAGTGCAATCATGAGCAAGAGCCCAACCACCCCTAACTCAACAACTGTAATCAGATAGAGGTTATGTGCAGGTGCCTCTTGACGATTACTATTTGGTGCAAAATCAATGCTTGGATAGGGTTCGGTATCGTAACCCGCTTTCTCCGCATAACGATTACTAATCCAGTAGCTCCAGTTATTCAGCCCTACCCCGAAAATAGGATTATCTTCCAAAGCAGGCATCCCCTTCCTAAAATAACTTCCACGATCACCCTCTTCGGTCATATACTCGTTTTCAAATTCAAAAGATGCATATCTTGAATTTAATGAATCCCACGATTTAACAACCATACCGGAACCGACCGCAATAATTAAGGCTGTCACTCCAATATTACGCGTGGTCCATTGAGAACGGATATTCAACAGAAGTGCAAAAAAAGTAATGATAACTAACGATGCAAATCCTGTACGGCTGATCGTCAATATAATAATGCCTGCAATCAACAAACTCGCTAACAGGCATAGCCTCTTCAAGCGCTTCGAAATATCTTGAGCAAACGATACAGATATCATGATAGGAAGTATCATGAGACTGTACATCGAGAGTGAGTTTGGGTGAGGTAGCGTACCCCTAATACGGTGAATTCCCAAAAAATAGCGATCATACAGTGCAACCGTCGCCTCATAGCAGACAATAGCCACAAGAGCATAAACAAAAAGACGTACTTGATCCGGTGATCGAATAAACGCAGAGACCGCTAGAAATAATACAATAGCACGAAATATTTTTGTTAATTCGAGCACCCCGAATATCTTCGGTTCACTGACTAATAAAACAGTCAGCAACGCCCACACGAAAAAAGCTTTAAGAAAACCATAACTGGGCAGACGAACAAACGGCACCCTCTCTTGTGCCCGCACAGAAAGACTTGCGAAGAATAAAATCAGGGCTAGCAGATCCAGATATGATATTTCAATCCCGCGCGTGGAACCCCTATACCATTCACGACTTAAAAAGTTGATATCCGTTGGTAACCCAAATATTGTTTCTGGCTGAGTTGTCCCGAAAACAAGAGCAATAAAAACAAGATTTAGAGCACGAGCATTGCTCCGCGCGATCACAATACCGACGGGTACAAAAAACAGGAGCCCAACAAAAAAGATATTGTATTTATCCCCCATAATTTAACGTGTCTCCATTATCTGTAGCTATTCAGGCTTGAACTGATAGATTGCATATCTAGCCTCAGTTGTTGGTCACTTGCTAATAGCGATCAATCTTGCGTAAAATTGCCTTAGTCAGCTTCCAATAGTAACCGTTTATTCTTTGCGACTCTCGCTCTAGTGTTAAAACGACAGCCAAATAAACCGACTATTTTTCGAAAGAAAGCAGTGCCGCTAAGCATTTTTCCTTGCCTCATAATACTAAGTGTATTCTCAAAATTGGTACGTCATGCTTTATATTATAAATCCAAGATAATTCGAGTAAATATTTTTCTGATCATTTCGCTGCCCGTCAAGGTTAGGTGATGACCATCATAATATAGTGGTCTTCCCACACTTGAAATCAGTTGACATTTAGGACGACAGAAGATGTCCGCAATCTGATAGATTCTAAAGGACTCGTAGTCCACTTTAATCAAATCGGCAATCAATGCCCGATGAAGGCTCTGATAATCATCAATACTCTGTGAGAGCATACCCCCCTCACCCTTCATGTTCTCTATCAACATCTTTGGAACATGCTCATCCCAGACAGGGACAGGCATAATGAAAGAAAGCTGTATTTGTTTTTCCTTTGCCAGCATTGCTAGCTGATTAATATCAAGCTGATCAAGTACCCCCTCAGAGTAATGAAGTACAATTGCATCAATACGCTTTTCGGTAGCCTCCTCAAACAAACGCTGAGGGGTGATTCCACCTCTCATCAGTGGATAGTTGTCAACTATGAAATGGACAGCGACATCATGAGACTGAGCAACGGAAGAGAAAGTAGATTTTATCGAATTTGCATGGCTGTTTCCCACAAGTAGCACACGGTGAACAGGGCTTTGGATATTCCCAGTAGTTTCACAACTTACTGCTCCTGGGTTCAGAATTCGAATCATTCTCCCACAGCGGAATTTACTCTTATCCTCCATGGCTTGATAGACTAGCATTTCTTTTTCGGGAATTAATGTTTTTTGCACCGTAACGCCTACCGACCAGACAAGCAAACCGATAATGGCCGAAGCGATAGTCCAGTGCACCCCCTTATCGACCGATCGAAGTGGTTGCTCGACAAATCTGAAGAGAATAGAAGATGCGCATATCACTAACACGATCAATACTACCGTTTGGCCGAGACTCTCGGTTTTCAGCACAGTTCCCGAAAATGGCTCATATAAGAAAAGAACTATCACAGGGAAGTGCGCCAAGTAGATAGAGTAGGAGTACCTACCAGTTCTTTCCAGAAAATTAGAAATCAGATTTTCTTCAATTATCTTCGGGATCCCAAAAGATACAATTATTGCAGTAGCGATACTAATGATTAAAGCGGCTAGGCCAGGGTGGCCGCGCACAAACTCCCGCTGCGCACCATCTATGTTGATGAGTGGAATGCAAATGATAACCACGAGTGAAGCAGCGCCTAACCAAGAAAGAATACTATTTCTATTGCGCCACCCATTGTAGATGTATTTAGCAACACCAAAGCCAATTAGAAATTGCCACATTCTGAAAGGGAGCCAAAAGAACACCGTTTTCGGCGAGAAACTTATAACAACAAAACAAAACAGGGCAGAGACGCTCAATATCAGCAGAAAGCTGATCTTGAATTTTTTGAAGACCCAATACAAAAAAGGGATCAGTAAATAAAACTGAATTTCAACTCCGAGGGACCAAAGATGCAGGAGTGGCTTGAATGAACCTTTACTGAAATAAGAGTTCTCCATCCAGAACCCGATATTTGATGCAAAAAATGTGGCAAATACTGCCTGATTGGAAACTTGATCATATTCATTTGGCGTCGTCACGATCATCGCAATCAGCAGGGTAGCAATCACAACTGTGATATATGCTGGCAGAAGCCTTCTTGCACGCTTTACAAAAAATTTAGCTTTTTCCAGCGGATCATACATGACCGCCATCAGGTAGCCACTGATGACGAAAAAGACATCTACCCCAAGAAATCCACTATTGAAACCTGCAATTTCAAGATGAAAAAACACAACCAGCAATACTGCTACTCCGCGCAGCATCTGTATATCTTTTCTATATTCCATTACAACTATTCTGTCAGTTCTGCTTGGTTAATTATAACGGTTATAGACATACAATGCCTAGTTTAGGGGAGATGTACATGGCTAGTTCATAGGTAAAGAGCCCGTGGTAACTCATGTTGCCAACCTCAATAGAACACATCCAAAGATCCGTGTCACCTCAAAGGGATTACATTTAGTTAACATGTGATTGCAAACCAGAGTCAGTTTATTGACCACTATCTTCTTGGCAAGCAAAAATTGTTGCTATATCAAATAAATTCACTGAAGCTTACATCGCTATCTTTAATCAACTATGGAAGATACCAACGGCCATACAACAGATCTGAGCTTCTTGGTTTTCCTTCTAATAAGGATTGATTTGGTTGCCATATATCTGGCGCTAGCATCGCAGTAGTGAATATCGTTGAAGCCATAGTTTCCTGTATGGTGAACTCATTCTGCCCAACGTTCACATGAGGATGCACCATCCATCGCCGCCAAAGAGGTGGCTTACGCTGCGATTCATCACTCACGAAATCAATCGTGCCGTATGAAACAGGTGATTGCCAAACGTTTTCTCTGAATTTGTGATATATCGGTCCACCGGTGATGCCGTATATAGTTATGCCTGGAACAGGATCAAATATCCCATCTATTTCACTCACTTCATGCTGTATATCCACTGGATATACAAAACCAAGACCAGTGGTCCACGACATACCCATGGGGTTTGCACCAAGCATAAAATCTGCATTCAAGATAGCAGCATCACGGTATTTATGATCACCCGTCAATTTATACGCGATAAAAAGTGCACGATTAAAGTTTGTCATATCACTTGCCCCCCAAGCCAACCTGTAATCCTGCTTGCGAGGCCAAGTAACTGAGTAAGGAGACTTATCAAGGTTCACTATGAGTTTCTCTGCATCTTGAATAAACCACTTACGCCACTTCAGACCTAATAGCTTGGGAAGTGCATCGGATGTCTCCACTAAACTGTAGTAAATCCAGGGAGAGAAATCCTTTCGTGTGAAAGACCATTGGTAGGGTTTTTGAGTCGTCTTTGCTAACTGCCAGACTTCATCTAAGTATGTCTTGTCATTGGTAAGAAGATAAAGACGGAGTTTTGCATGGAGGAGATAGGGGGTGACGTGCTCTTCCGTCTCTTCCCATTGAATGGTATATGGCTTGCCTTTTCCCCGCTTTTCCCTGGCATGGATGACCGTTTCACCGAGCGAGTTTACTGCATTTTTACCAAACTCATAGGCGCGCAGTGCTGCTTCCCTATACAGCGCAGAATCTTTTGGGTTAAACGGCTCAACCAATTGCGCATACTGCGCTGCCGCAGCCGCAAAAATAAGCGAAGACCAACGTGTCCGCTGTGAAAATGCGTAGTCTACCTCATCATTGTCAATCTTCGGATGAATCCATGTCTCGAGCATACCTGACACACCGCCATGCTCATCCATGCTATGCCGCCAGATCTCCAGGCCAAAACGCACCTCATCCAGCATATCTGGCACACCATTGCCAGACTCCGGCAAGTTGAGTTGATTGTCACTAAATCGCCTTGGGCTCAAAGCAAACGCATTTAACAAATCAAACACAACCGTATAATGGGCTAAATTGGAGTCCCAGTCAGCAGCATCGTGCCACCCACCCGGGATTTCTTGTGTAGTTGAGCTGCAATCGATTGAACCACCAATCACATCAAATCTGTTATAACCCTTTGGCTTACCGGTATGCGCTGGGAAATTAATGTGGTCTGATTCACAGTAAGGTCCTCTCGGCACTTTCCGTCGCGTCCAGGCTGTATACTTTTCTGTGATCGGCGTGCCAGCTCTTTGGTGATACAACCCTCGCATAGCCGTATAGAAAGCTGGCCCGTATACCGAAGCTGTATGCTTAAAAGGCCAGGATCTTCCGACACCGGGCACACTGATGAAGAAAACGCCCTCCTGTTTGAGTTCTGTAAAATCTGCAACATAAACATCTTCGCCATACATCAATGGCCGCTCTAAGGGATTTTGAAATTTCTTCTTGGGAGCAAAGCGTGGATTGGCTTCCAGCAACTTCAGTTTGCCAACAAAAGCAACCTCTCCGGTACTTACGTCTATTACCTCAAAACGATCTGTATGCGAAAGATCCAGGGGGCCAAAGCGGTACAGATAAGCACCTAGGTAGGCACGCTTGCGCCCAGCATCAGGTAAATAGCCCAGCTGGTTCACTTTTATGGCACGGGAAACTGTTGCTTTTCGATCGTACACAAATGAGACGCTGTTACCGTCATCAAGTGTTATTTTGTAATGCTGTCCCTGCTGCATCGGCGCAGGGAATTCCAGATAACTATAAATATGGTAATCAATAGGAAAGACACCGCCGTTAACTCTGCCTTGGCCAGCAGATAGCAGCAGCCGGTCTGCACGGACTGGATGGACTGGTTGGCGATAATGACCATCACCTACACTCTGAATGGTAAAGAAATTGGTTTGTCCTAATCGTCTCTCACCAACCTTTTCACGGGCTTTTGCCAAATACTTATCCCGGATCTTCCAGCGCTGCCGATAGGCACGCCAATTAGGCCGCTTACTCCCTTTACTTTTCATCCACAAATTAACGGACTTACTCAACTCTCCATAAGAAGCATGATCAATCTCTGTAAATAGTTCATCCATCTTGTTGGAAACAACAATCACCCAGCGATCTGACAATACCAACAGTTGCTTGACACCATCAAGTTTCGGCACCTGAATCGGATGAATACCTTGCAGTTGAT
>JBEVXT010000012.1:0-11434 GCA_040505955.1 Sedimenticola sp.
CTCAAACATGATTATGTAATGCAAAGCCATGTTTTTATGACAGAAAAGACACTTCACATAGCAATTAGACATGTTCATATGGCATTCAAGCTCATTTATATGACCTCCAACTCCGTTTTACTATCCACTAACACATATTTGGTTTTTACTTCCGGTAATTAAAAATGGATGACGCTTTTTTTCACCCGCGAGAATGATGATGGAAATTTAACTAAAACCAAACTTTTCCGGACAACTACTGTGATTAACTATGGATTAACGTGGATTTAAATGTATGTTTACTGTATGTGATAAAAAATGTGGAATAATAACCAGGATAATTGCCGAAAAAGCAAGTAAGACATTCACGTTCTTTGTCCTTTGTCTGCAGTGAACACCAATCGAACAACAATGGAACAATAATGTCACTAAACTGATTTGAATGGAATAAATCTCACACAGGTATACAGTTATACAGTCAAATATCTTGCATACATACTAGGAAACGACGTAGCACATCTTTATAGGACTAATATATGATATGTCACAACGAATGCCGAACAAATCGAAGAAGAAGCGCAGGAAAAGTTCCGCCACTTCTCCCATTGACAGTCGGAAAGCAACGAAAAAATCTAAATTGATTACAGACGGCGACATCGATACGGATACTGAGTATATGTCAGCAACCGAGCTATCTGACAGCCGCGTTATGGATACTGCCAGAGCCGGTACTAGCCAGCAGCCACCAATTACGGCCTTCACCACCGTCACAAAATCTACAGGCGCAACAACGAGGTTTATTCTCACAGAAGATGAGCGTGATGACATCGCTGATCGCGTGCGCAACAAATTGAAGGACGATTTGTCTGAGCTGATTACTCAGCTAATTAAACCTCTACAGGAGGAACTTTCTGTGACCAGGAAATTACTAGCCGATGAAACAGAGAGGAATAATAAGCTCGCGTCAGAGGTCAGTGACCTTAAACTAGCTCTTGATGAGCAAGAACAATATAGCCGCCGATCGTGTCTCCGCGTCAACGGGATCATCGGAGATGAAGGGGACCCAACGGAGAATGTTGAGGCTAAGCTCATTTCCCTCGCTGAAACACACACAATAGCAATCACACCTGAGGATATTGATGTAGCCCACAGACTCGGCCGCCCGAAACCTGGCTACACCAGGTCAGTGATTGTAAAGTTCACAAACTTAAAGGCCAGACAGCGGGTCCTCGCCGCCAGAAAAACGCTTGGGAACGTGTACATAAATGAGGATCTCACACGCTTCCGACAGACTCTACACTATCACGCACGAGTTCTGGTTAAAGAAAAACGACTCGAACGGTCATGGGTTGCAGGAGGCAAAGTGTTCTGTATCTTCCCGTCCGGTCCAGATGGGGCGAAGGTGCACATACGTTCCATGGACGACATTGACAACATACGACACGGTACGCTACCGAAGCACGCCCCAAACCGCCAGTAATTTCACTCGCCAATACCGTTGGCATACATGTAGTTACGCAGTTTTATGTGAACCCGCGAACAACGCCAAAACCCCATATCTACAGCACGACAGAGACGCTCTGCTTACACCCCCACCCCACACCCCCGTACATTCCCGTGACCAATTAACGCGATAATCCGCGACAAAATGTGATATCCACTTTACAGCAAGACAGTGACGCTCTGCTAATAACCTCGTACATCCCCGCTACCAATTATCTGCATATGTCGCGACAAAACGCCATTAGTTATTGAGTGTTATATCCCTTCTCAGCATGACAAAGACGCTCTGCTAGTACATGTAACCCCGTACATCCCCATTATGTCGTGACAAACCCCTGTATCCCATGTATAGCACGACAAAGACGCTCTGCTAATAACCCTGTCATTTATTTGGATATACCCTGTGAAAACCAACTTCACTTATAATAAAAGCAGTGTAGACCTGAGCGACGTGTTGAGCCGGGGGCATCATAATCTATACTCCCTAGTCGTATTCAGAATTCTCTACAAAACACTAACCCTTACAATGCTGTAACCGAGTTTGTCGTCTGCTGGATATTGTAACTGTTTTCTTTTACACGGGGGGCATTGCTTGGCGGCGCTTGATAATCACTTCCAGTGGAGATGATTCTAGGGCGCCGCCAATCCATGTTCGCATTGTTAAAAATAATAAAAACTAGAACATAAAACACCAACATCAAAGTAATTCATCAGCAGACGACAATTCTCGGTTCCCGCCATTCAATGGTTGGTATCGACCTCACAAATTTTGATTTCAAGTAAATAATTGAGATAATGTCCAACCTATATGTAACCGTAGGAGAGCTTAGCAAGCAGTGTGGTACATGTGCCTACATGGACGGACCTGGTCATAACAATATTATATATCGAATATTGTGAACACATCGGATGTTTGTGTCGCTTAATTACAATTGATGTCGTCTGCTATGTCCCACTGACTGTCGTACTATGAAAACTCTCAGTGACCAGTGTATTCCCAGATCATCCTGTGTTAATACGCTGAGTGATCGGGGCCCAGGCTGCTCACCAGTTAGTAAATTTATGTGTTGGGAGAGAGCAGACGACAAATATTGTTAAAGTATACAAGGCGATGTTTACAGTATTGTCTTTACCGTTACATGTGACAATTACTCTGGATGTCTCATGACATTGGCCATCATAATATGGTAGCCCTCCGTGATCGCTGATTATAAATAGGACGTACTATTAAACTCTCAGTGACCAGTGTATTCCCAGATCATCCTGCGTTAATGCGCCGAGTGATCGGGGCCCACGCTGTTCGCCAATTAGTACATGTATGTGTTGGGAGAGAGCAGACGGCAATACTGTTAAATGTAAACAACTCTCAGTGACCAATGTGGTCCCAGATCCTCCTGTGTTAACACGCTGAGTGATCGGGGCCCACGCTGTTCGCCAGTTAGCCAGTGTTATATGCCATTGCAAGACAGTTTCGGTCGTGTCACAAACTCACCAACTAACCATGTGTCAGATAATAACGATTGTTGCTAATATGAACTGGGTCACCGCTCATATGAAATGTGACTGGAGTGTATCGTATGGGCAAGGACTAGACGTTTTGTCAATTGGGTTGGTGTGAATTTATGTGTGATATAGTTTGATAGATTGTAGTCTGTCTAATTGTTCCTCACTTAATAATTCACCAAATATACAATTTATAATGTCCGATTACATGTCACGTGTTAGGAGATAATTCGCCTGTTTTGTGTGACTGAACATGTCTCACACATCACATTATGCACGACATTGTGTTTGCCTCCATATTATATCTGGAAACGTGTTTATGCTTTGCCCCTTTCAACCCCACATAGCTAAAGTCGTGACACAATTGAACCTCTTGATTATTTAGGCGAGCTGTCGGATGGTTAATGCTATTCGTGAACAACGCTACAGGCCAATATAATACGTATTGTTCCGGCTCTCACACACTTTCGTTTTCGCTTCTCTGTGTGAGAACGGCCAATACATAATTAATAAGTATAATAACGCAGAACTGGCAGACCCTAGTGATCGCCTCCATACTGTTTCTCATATATGTTTCAACTACTATAAACCTATGGAGGTTTTTGCAGCCGGGTTATAGTCAGTCTCTTTAAGCGGACGAAACATACCACGGAAAGCGTATATTCATGTTATACTTATATATATGCTTATATATTATAAACGCGTCACGGTGACTATCTGTTTGAACATATGGCATAGTTGTTTCCAGATATCATGTAGACTACAACTATCCTACAAATGATGATCTGTATTATATAGTCGTTTGCAGAATTTGTTTCTCTATTATGTACTATGCTATGCACTTACGACCTTATAACACCAGACGACCGATATTTGCTAGATTATTATAACTGGATGTGAATAGTAATGTTAGTGTTTTGACGGGATGAACCGTGTGTTATCTACCAATGTAGATAACCATCTGTCTCTGTATCAACGAATAAGTGTACGTATATATAGTATGGACCATGATCAACATGCACGAAAGTGTGTGTGCTGATCATGATCCAGCTGACTGAGGTGAGACGACGGTTCATTTTGTCAGGACAAAACACAACTATAATCCGATGTCAGAGTAATTGTGACGCGTTATGGTCGAAAGTGCATCATATACACCTGCGATTAGCGTAGCTCCAGATCATTCCGCGCGTGTACGCAGTCTTGTCAAGATCTACACTGTTCGCCAAGTAATATGTAATTCAGCATGGTACTGGTAATTCATGTATATATATACAATATTACTGTATTGTGCTCACATAACATCATGGATTGCGCTGGTCAAAACTCGTTTGTAATCACACAATACGGCGCGTCACAAATGCAGCAGGCATCGGTTTGTTATGAACTGCTTTACCTATGATGATACAATGCACGGGTAATATGATTCGCATTCCGACCAATTAGGTCCCACTATCATGACTATACCACCAACCAGTATAGGTCCCAGTCAGCCTGCATATAGACACTCTGACGGGGACCTAAACTATAGTTACAACTACCGAACGGGGTAGATCCTGATTGTGTTGGTTCACAGTCATAAATACTGATATTTACTGAGATTACACTACTGCCTGCATTAAGCTTGCCAATTATCAGTTATTAAAATCTGTTTTAACCATATACTGGTAATGTGAACTTACAGCCAGGCAGCTTGATTGGCCAATCAACCTCCTTGATTTCATGAAAACGAATGGAGTTAATGCCCATACGTTTGTGTATCGTTGGCGGGCTTGATGCGGGCGGTGGTGTATACCTGCTGAATAGGTTAGACCATGATTGCCGTATCTTTTCACAGCTGTATATATTTGTCATTCCAGTAATTGTAACTGCGTTTGAGAGTAGACCCTGTTCATTGTATCTCTTCATAATTGTATATATCGGTCATTCCGTCAATTAAAAATGCCGAACAGAGTAGACACTGATCATTGTACTTTTTCAGATGTAAATATTGATAATTCCTGTGGCTGTAACTGCCGAACGGAGCAGATCATGATCAGTGTATTGGCTCACAGTAATGTATCGCTGCCGGGATGACAAAACGTCATATCTACATATTAATATATATGTGACACACCATGATAAAACCGGGCTTATTGGCTTTGCTAGATGCATTACAAAGGCTTCTCTGGCTGAATGGCGAACAGCGTAGACCCTGATCAGGCTGCGCGGATGCGCAGGCTGATCTGGGTCTACACTGGTCGCATAAGCCATGAGCCACATTTTGTCATGGTGCGTCAGAATTATGTAGATGCGACGGTTTGTCATTTTGGTAGCGATATATTGGTCCTTCATGTAATTATAACTGCCCAACATGGTAGACCCTACTCATTGTATTGGTCCACATTTATAAATATTGGCCACTCGTTGTATTTGTACATAGTTGTATATATTTGGCATTTCTGTAATCAAAAATGCCGAACAGAGTAGACTCTGATCAATGTATCTCGTCACAGTTGTATATACCCGTCATTCCTGTAATCAACAATGCAGAATTTAGTAGACCCTGATCATTATATCGGTTCACAGTTATAAACATTGGTTATTCCAATGTTTGTAACTACCGAACAGAGTGAGTAGACCCTGATCTTTGTATTCGTTCAGTTATAAATACTGGTCATTTCTGAGGTTAAAACTGCCGAACGGAGTAGATCCTGACATTGTATTCGTTCACATGACAGTTGTATAGATATTGATCTACATGTGATTGTAACTGTTAAACTTATTTCCTGTTTTTGTAACTGCCGAACACGGTAGATCCTGACCATTGCATTTACTCCGTTATAAATATTGCTCATTTCTGTAATCAAGACCGCCAGACAGAATAGATCCAGACTATTGTATTCGTTCACAAACATAAATAATTGTCATTCCTGTAATTGTTACTGCTGATCATTTTACTTTGTAACAGTTTTAAATGTTGGTCATTCCTGTAATTATAACTGCCGAGCAGGGCATGCCCTGATCATTTCGTTTTCCCCAGAGATATACATATTTGACATAGATGCCGAACGGAATAAACCCTGAACATGCAATGTGTTCGCAGTTATAAGTATTGGACATGCCTGATATTAGATCAGCCTGACAGCGTATACCCTGATCATTTTATATTGTCCACAGTAATACAAATTAGTCATTCCTGTAACTATAAATGCCGGACGGAGTGAACCCTGATCATGGTACTTGTTTATCGTTACAGCTATTGGTAATTCTTGTAACTGTTACCGTCGAACAGAGTAGATCCGGGTCATTAGAAATTTCATCGGTACACACCATGTGTACCGACTTGCTTTCTTTGTCATTTATAATTGTATGATTGTTGTGTTTTGCTTTCATATATCTAATCGATTATTTATTGTAAATAGAGCTATATTTAAGCCATGCACATACTAATTTTTGCGCGTACAGGTAGCCATTCATGTAGCTACAGGCATGTGCAATTATCCTACACAATGAAAGAAGATAAATATTAAATATTGCACTCCAGGCTGACGCTCGACTTTGATCGTCAGTTGCCAGTACATCATTTCCTGAGTAATATTAATGTTAGCATACATTTTCTAAATTGATCGCATGACAAACCTACTGTGAATTTCTATTTTAAATAGTGTGTCCGGTCAGTACCTGACACATTATACATGTTGTTTTTCTTGTTCTTCTCATGCATCTATTACAGCCACTATAAGGGGGTTCGAGGTTCATTTCGCACACTCACTTGTCCCGGGTCCGCAGGTATTACTTACATGTGTCGGTTTCACATGCTCATCACGGTCGCAGCGAAGTTTCTCGTATTGATTTCTTGCGTCACGTGACTATAGTTACTCATCGCTCGACCGTTTTGGGCATGTGCGCTTACCGTGTACGTGGCAGGTTTCCTTTTACGATTCATGCTTTACTGTTTTTATATCTGTCCACAAGTGCTTTATGTATGTATAGCCTGCTGTTTGCAGTTAGAGCCAATGCAAATTTGGCTTACACGTCTAAACCACTACAGCATCGCCACTATATTGCCCTTACTGCTACACTGGAATGTAACACACACTTTTCGAAATGTTGCGTTTTAGCCATAATTACCATAACCTGGACATCGTGGTTAACCATCCTTCTCTCAGGCGATGTCCATATAAACCCCGGGCCTATAGATAATGACAATTCGCTTGATTACTCATTTAGTTCAACTTCGTCTATGTCAACTACACTACCAACAAGTCCTAATATACTTTCCCAGTCAGATATGTCTCACCATTTATCTCTTGTTCATTGTAATGTTCAAAGTCTATATCCGAAAATAGATATTTTACGTTCAGAGTTTGTGGACTTCGACTTAATAGCCTTAACAGAGACGTGGCTCGGTGATGAAAACAAAACTGACGATATCCTCTTCAATCATTTTAAGTCGCCGGAAAGAAAGGACAGACATGGAGATAGGCATGGCGGTGTAATCATATATATCCGAGATACATTATTTCATAAACGAAGACATGACCTAGAAGTCGCAAATATTGAATCTATCTGGGTTGAAATAGTATCTAATAAAAAGCATTTCTTATTTGGCGTGTTTTATAGACCACCAAGCTCTAACGCTATCTATTTAAGTAGTATAGAAGATTCAATTCATATGGCAATTGATACCGGACTCAGAGATATTATAATTGTTGGCGACTTCAACTATAATACTCTAAATGCCCAGTCGAACAGAAAAGTAGCATCGATTTGTTCACAATTTGCTTTAACTCAGTGTATCACTTCCCCAACCCACTTCACTGAACATTCTGAATCAATTATAGACTTATTGCTTGTATCAAATACCGATTCAATAGCTATCAGTGGAGTGGGCGATCCATTTTTGCCACAAGAAACCCGGTTCCATTGTCCTATTTTTGGCCTTTTAAAATTCTCTAAACCAAAGGTTAAGCCATTTAAGCGTAAAATATGGCTATACGAGTTAGGCGACTATGACATGTTTCGGAGAGACGCTTCATCAGTAAACTGGGATGAGTTAAAATCTGAGAATATAGAAGAATATGCGAATAATGTAATTAATACAATTAATACATACGCTGAGATACATATACCAAATAAGGAAATACTCGTCAGACAATCCGACTTACCATGGATAACAACTAATGTAAAACGGTTGATCAGAAAACGCAAACGGCTATATCGTAAAGCTAAACTAAGGAACGATAACTCACATTGGTTAAAATTTCGGAAATTTCGTAATGACGTCATTTTAGCCATTAGGGCTTCCAAGAAAGATTACCACGACGGCATAAGTAAAAAATTGAAGTCGGGTCAGATATGTTCCAAGGATTGGTGGTCCACATTAAAATACTTTATCAATGAAAATGAACATAAAACAATCCCACCACTTCAGCATAATAGTACAATAGTAGATGATATCGCTGAAAAGGCTAATATTCTAAACAATTTTTTCCGGGATCAAACTCTTTTACCGGACCAACCGTCGGTCTTACCAACTATACCACCATATACAGTAACACATAGCTTAGATACTATCACGCTAAACGAATTAGATATACGAACAATATTATCCAACTTACCTCTTGGGAAAGCATCAGGCCCTGACGGGGTCAATAACCGTATACTAAAAGAATTAAAATGTGAGATAGCTGCCCCGTTGAAAGACCTTTTTAATAAATCTATACAGTCTGGGCATTTTCCCGACGTATGGAAGGAGGCAAACGTTTGTCCAATATTCAAGGCGGGTGATCCCTCTCTTGCGTCAAATTATCGCCCCATATCATTGCTTAATACTATCAGCAAAGTTCTTGAAAAAGCTGTGTTTAAATATCTTTACAATCATTTCAACGATAATAATATATTAACACCCCTACAGTCTGGATTCGTACCTGGTGATTCAACTGTGAATCAATTGACTTTTCTTTATAATGCCTTTTGTCGTGCATTAGACGACGGAAAGGAAGTCAGGGTAGTGTTTTGCGATATCAGTAAGGCATTTGACCGTGTGTGGCACACTGGTCTGCTTATTAAATTAAGAGCAGCAGGTGTTACTAACAACGTACATGACTGGTTCGCCAGCTATCTTAGTAATCGTAAACAAAGGGTAATACTGCCCGGAGTTTACTCCAAATGGAACTACATTCGAGCCGGAGTTCCGCAAGGTTCTATTCTGGGTCCCTTACTATTTCTCCTGTATATTAATGATATTGTTTCGGACATAAACTCTAGTATACGCCTATTCGCCGATGACACTAGCTTATATCTCATTGTAGATACACCTGAAATAGCATCTATGACTATTAACTCCGATCTCGAAACCATCACGAACTGGTCTAAAAAATGGCTTGTATCATTTAACCCTAAAAAGACCGAAACGCTTCTCATATCTAGAAAACGTGACAGAACAGCACACACCCCAATATTGATGGATAACGTTAATGTTTCCGAAGTTGAGAGCCATAAGCATCTAGGTATATATTTGAATAATGAAGGAACCTGGCACCAGCATATAGATTATATAACAAACAAGGCATGGCGTAGAATTAACATAATGCGTAAATTAAAATATACACTAGATAGAAAATGTCTTGAAATAATCTACGTTTCTTTTATAAGGCCGCTGTTAGAATACGCAGATATCGTATGGGATAACTGTACTCAATACGAGAAAGACTCAGTAGAAAAAATACAAATTGAGGCTGCCCGTATAGTCACAGGTACAACTAGGCTAGTCTCAATTGAACAATTGTATGCAGAAACCTGCTGGGAAACATTAGAAATTAGACGATACTCGCACAAATTGTCTCTTTTTTATAAAATGAAAAATGGCATCGTGCCAAATTATCTTGTAGATATCCTTCCGTTGGAAGTAGATACTACTCGTTATAACCTGAGAAACTCTAACAACTTACAGACCGTTCGATCCAGAACAACTCTCTATTACAACTCATTTCTTCCAGCTACAACTCGAGACTGGAACTCCCTACAAGAAAATACAAGGAATTCGCAGTCATTAAATTGCTTTAAAAGCAATATAAAGACAAACACAACCAAAGTACCAACTTATTATTACAGTGGTCTCCGGTATAATCAAGTAATACACACACGTCTCCGTACAAAATGTAGCGCACTCAACCATGATCTGTTTCGTAAAAATATCGTTGAGTCACCTATTTGTACCTGCGGCCAAGTGGAAAATGTCAATCACTACTTCTTCACTTGTCCTAGATATACACGACATAGAAATCAACTAATAGACAATATACAAGTTTACTGCCAACCTACTCTGCATACTATACTATACGGTAATACTCAACTGGACGATCCTGCTAATGAAGCAATCTTTGAATCAGTAAGAATTTACATACGAAGCACTGGTCGTTTCTAATGCCTGCCACTGTACAACTGTACAACTAACCGACAAGAAACACGAATTAATATCAGTTGGGGACTGGGTGTGCGAATGTGTGTGTGTGTGTGTTTTTTGTTTAATGTGTGTTTTTTTTGTTTTGTTTTTTTTTGTTTCTTTTGCGTTTTTTTTCTCTCGACCTCCTCTGGTGGCTGTCCTAATCATGCTTTCCTATTAACCCTTTCACTACGGACACTATTCCAATAACTTCAAACACTGCAGACCCAGATGAGCCGGTTCGTAATGAGCCTTCTCATCAGGATCTTCAGGGTTTCCATCATCTCTGAAACAACCGCAAGCCTTTTCATAAGTGACTAGACTAACAATAACATACGATAAAGATACATTTATATCATAAATAGACTGAAAGGGTTAATAATTTCCTTTTTGTATTTAGTTGCAATTTGATTTGATTAATTTGACTACCAAAATATTTCCGTTACAATAGAGTATATAGGATTTTTCTTTTCACTTGTGTTGTAACCTTTCATGCATGTAAATTACATATAGTCATCTACAATATAATTACCAGGTAGCACAGGAAGCCGAAACTGGGAACACTACATGTATTTAAGAATAAACCTTAAATACTACCAAAAATAGAAACATGTTAAGTCCTGGTTTCGACAGCCTGTGATACCAACCATATCTTAGGGAGAGGATTTATATAAGCTTGCTTTCAATCCAATCCCATTTGTATACTGTTGATTGTATTATTATTGATGCTTATCATGTAATTAATATACAAATAAAATATGTTTAAACTAAGCATTTTAATTGGTTGGTCCTGAGCATACACTCAGTATTAACCATTCAGGATGCTTGAGTCTGAGATTTGAGAAAAGTTTTATAACCTCGACCCCAGCATGCTTGAGTCTGAGTTTTGACTTAAGTTTTATAATCTCGGGCCCTGAACTGTGGATCTGTTTATTTTCCAGATGCAAGAGCATGGCAGAGACAAGGCAAACTCGGCTGACTAAACAGATAAGGAGGTGGTTGTAACGGAGAAAGCCGAGTTGA
>JBEVXT010000013.1:0-5680 GCA_040505955.1 Sedimenticola sp.
GGCGCCATCGAACGGGTGCGGGTCGACCGCGAGACCCTGGAACCCCGTTTCCGCGTGATCGGCTGTGACCTCTGGTCAGATGATCCCTCCTTTGCTTCTTCGATGGCCGGGATGGCGATCTCCGGGATCTGCGGTTCGGGAATTATTGAAGTTGTCGGTGAAATGGTGTTGGCCGGGATCGTTGACAGTGAGGGGGTGGTTGACAGCGCACTGGCGGCGAAAAGCCCGCGCATCATCGCCAACGGTCGCACTTACAGTTATCTGCTTCACGATGGCGCCGTTCCGATCCTGATCACACAAAACGATATTCGTGCCATTCAGCTGGCCAAGGCGGCCCTCTATGCCGGTATCCGGTTACTGATGGATCATATGAAAATCGATACGGTGGACAGCATCTCACTGGCTGGTGCATTCGGTAGCCACATCGATCCACGTTACGCCATGCTGCTGGGCATGATTCCTGACTGTGATCCGGAGCGGGTGAAATCTGTCGGCAATGCAGCGGGAAGCGGCGCCCGGATCGTTCTGCTGGACAGAAAATCGAGAGGAGAGATCGAGCGCGTTCTGAGCCGTGTGGAGAAGGTGGAGACCGCTACCGAAGCGGGATTTCAACAGCACTTTGTTGATGCCATGGCGATTCCCCACCGCACCGCCTCCTACGAGCGGCTGGGAGCGGTGATGGCACTGCCCAAAAAAAGCAGCGGTAAGAGGAGAATCAGCCGCAGGCGTTAGCCTGCATTTCTTACCACAACGTAACTATTCAGCACCGTAAAGGAATCACCAGTAACTGTTCAGGTTGCCCCTGAAATCCGCCATTTTTGCGTTAAAAATAATCATT
Organism: Sedimenticola sp.; assembly: GCA_040505955.1. Taxonomy (GTDB): domain Bacteria; phylum Pseudomonadota; class Gammaproteobacteria; order Chromatiales; family Chromatiaceae; genus Vondammii. Next base: position 839 of record JBEVXT010000013.1, read on the forward strand.
TGTAGACATAAACTCACATTTTGACCTTATTTATCCTCAAACCGGCTCTATACCAAAACGCTGAAAACCACAGTTATGGTGGAACAGAGCTGCTGTAGGAGCGAACTTGTTCGCGATTAGCTTCGTAGGAGACTCATCGCGAACAAGTTCGCTCCTACGCGATAGGGTTACTTCTCAATAATTCCGGTATCAGCCGGCTGCTTCCTGAAGTGTATGTTGTCCGGGGTCGGAGTCGATTGCCCACATGGATGTGGGTAAGAAGCGTGAACTGGGAGCGGAAGCATTGCGTCGAGATTGTTGGTAAATGCACCTTTCTCAATGCAATCGACTCCGACCCCAAAATGCTGCCAAAATGCTGAAAACCACAGTTATGGTGGAGTAGCGCTGTTGTAGGAGCAAACTTGTTCACGATTAGCTTCGTAGGAGACTCATCGCAAACAAGTTCGCTCCTAGGTCTGAGTTCTGGATTACCGTGCTGAATAGTTACCCTCAGGTAAGAATCTCCTCGCTGTAGTTGCAGCGCCGACGCCGTTCATCACGGGGAGGGAATCCGTAGTGGTCGCGATAGCATTTGCTGAAGTGTGGCGCAGAGACAAAACCACAGGCAAGGCCGACATCAACGATTGACTTATCGGTCTGCAACAGCAACTGGCGGGCGCGTTTCAGGCGAAGCTCAAGATAATGGCGGGTGGGAACACAATGGATGTGTTTCTGGAAGAGCCGCTCCAGTTGCCGACGCGAGATACCCACCAGGCTGGCCAGTTCGTTGAGACTCATCGGCTCCTCAATGTTTGCCTCCATAAGTTCAATCGCTTCGGTCAGCTTTGGCTGGCTGGTACCCAACTGCAGCAGAAGAGGGATCTTCTGCCGGTCATGCTTATCCCGTATGCGTTCACAGATAAACATTTCAGAGATGGAATTCGCCAGTTTTGGCCCGTACTGATCCTTGATCAGCCGCAGCATCATATCCAGAGGCGCGCTGCCACCTGAACATGTGTAGCGATCACGGTCAAGTTCGAAGAGCTCTTCTGTATAGATGACGTTGGGGAACTCCTCACGCATGCCGGCAAGATTCTCCCAGTGCGTTGTACAGCGATAACCGTTGAGAAGACCGGCTTTGGAAAGAAGGTAGGTGGCGGTGCAGAGTGAACCGAGACTGATGCCTCGGCGGGCGACTTTGTGCAGAACCTGCAGCAGTGGTTTCGACCAGGTATCCCTAACATTGACGCCTGAGCAGACAAACAGGGTGTCCAGGGAGCCGATATCATCAATATTGCTGTCGGGAAGAATACTGATACCATTACTGGCCTTGACCGGTTGGTTGTCCGTGCTGAGAATACGCCATTCGTAGAGTGTTTCACCGCTGATCTGGTTTGCCATTCTCAATGGTTCCACCGCAGAGCTGAAAGCCATCATGGTATATTCCGGTATCAGCAGAAAAGCAAAAACCAAGGGTTTTTTCTGAGGGGCTTCAGCTGTCATTTTTTATATGCCGGTCAATGGAGATGAAGATTCCATACTATCTTCTCTTTCAGCCATAGAGAAGCATAAATTACTCAATATTAGGAGCCTCTTGTGAAACTCCAAAGGGGAGCAAAGAATCAACAACGTACGGAAGTTCGTATGCCGTAACTCATTGATAGTTGGTTGTCATGAAATAGTTTTGCATGAGCCTCTTAGGCGACCCTGTTTTTATACTAAAACCGATAGGTATAGAAGCCCTGTACGATGATTCTGTGTTGGAAGGGGTGTTATAGAATGCCAAATACTGGGTTCAAATATTGGAATATTCTAATGTCGTTTTTTGGTAGGTAAGAGGCGGTCAAGCACAGATTAGTAGAGAATATATATGATTAACTCAATCCCCTGATGTGCAAACGGTCAGACTGCACCAGCCGATATTGTGTGATAGGATGAACGCCAGCTGGTAGCCATACAGCAGTAACAATATAAGAAACTGTTTCTTTAGATGACTGAGAATGCTGGTGTAGACCGCCCTCTAATAGGGGCGTCGAGCAGGAAACGGAACTATCTGAAGCGGCGCAAAACCTTTATATTTAGCAGAGATGATCTTCGCATACACGGCTCTCTTTTAAGGCTTTAATGTCAAAGTGGATCGTATGTGGTTTGATAATAATAAGGTGAGGTGGATAGCTGATGGGTTCCGATCCCGATCGATTTGTACAGTTTAAAAATGTTCAGAAAAGCTACGATGGGGTTATCCTCGTTGTAAAAGATTTTAATGTTGATATTGCCGCCGGTGAATTTGTCACCATGCTTGGCCCATCCGGGTCAGGAAAAACTACCTGTTTAATGATGCTTGCCGGTTTTGAGACCGCCACCCATGGTGAGATTATTCTCGATGGGCACTCGATCAACAATGTAGCCCCCCACAAGCGGGATATCGGTATGGTGTTTCAGAACTATGCCCTTTTCCCTCACATGAGTGTGGCGGAGAATCTTGCATTCCCGTTGCAGGTTCGAAAGCTTCCGAAATCGGAAATTACCGAGCGTGTCAAAAAAGCCTTGGACATGGTGCAACTGGGTGGTTTCGGCAACCGTCGGCCCGCACAACTCTCCGGTGGTCAGCAACAGCGTGTTGCCGTAGCCCGGGCACTGGTTTTTGAACCCAAGCTGGTACTCATGGATGAACCTCTGGGTGCCCTTGACAAGAACCTGCGTGAAGAGATGCAGTATGAAATCAAGCATATTCACCAAAATCTCGGCGTGACTATGCTCTATGTTACCCACGATCAGACAGAAGCATTGACCATGTCTGACCGTATTGCCGTCTTCGAAGATGGTATTGTTCAGCAGCTCGCCTCCCCCAGTGTGCTTTACGAGAAACCTGAGAACGCTTTTGTTGCAGGCTTTATAGGTGAGAACAACCGTCTTATGGGGAAGGTGAAGGGAATTGACGGTGAACGCTGTACCGTTGAACTGGAGGGTGACGGTGGCACCGTCTATGCGAAAAAGGTCAATGTCGAGAAGGTGGGGGATATGACGACACTCTCCCTCAGACCCGAACGCGTGGTTGTCAATCCCCAGAGTGGTGAGTGTGAAAACTGCTGTGATGCCAATGTGGAGGAGTTGATCTACCACGGTGACCATATCCGTACCCGGGTGTCTCTGTCAGGTAATACGGATTTCATCATTAAGGTACCCAATGCCCACAAACATGCCCATCTGAAAGAGGGTGAGACAGTGCAGGTGGGCTGGGCTATGGATGACTGCCATGCACTGGATGCATGATAACTATTTGACTATTTGAAACTACGACTCAGGATTAATTACCATTATTTGAATGGGCCGTACTTCGCCGGACATACCGGCAATTCCTGGAGGAAGAAATTAAAATGAAAAAACTATTCACACCTACACTGATCGCAGCAGCAGTGGCTTGTGGTGGCTTTACCGCTACGGTTCAGGCCGAAAAATCGATGACGGTTGTCTCCTGGGGAGGTGCCTACACCAAAAGTCAGACTCGTGCCTACCATGATCCCTGGAGTGAGAAAACCGGTACCAAAATTCAGCATGAGGATAAATCAGGTACCGCGCTGGCCGGTATCCGCTCTCAGGTACAGGCCGACAACGTCTCATGGGATATCGTCGATATCCTCGAAGGCGACGCCATGATCGCCTGTGATGAAGGCATTGTTGAAGAGATCGACTATGACAATATTCTAGCCAAGGCGCCAGACGGCACAGTGGCAACCAAAGACTTTGTTGGCGGTCTTAACGGCTGCTTCATTCCGCAGATCGTTTATGCCACCCTTTTGGCGTACAACGATGAATCGTTCCCCGATGAAAAACCGAGCACTATTGCCGATGTCTTTGACCTGAAGAAGTTCCCGGGCAAGCGCTCCCTGCAGAAGATTCCCGCCGGTAACCTGGAGTGGGCGTTGGTGGCTGACGGCGTGGCGACCGACAAGGTCTATGAGGTATTGAGCACCCCCGAGGGTCTCGAACGTGCCTTCAAGAGGCTCGATACCATCAAGGATCACGTGGTCTGGTGGGAAGCGGGTGCACAGCCTCCACAGCTTTTGGCTGATAAAGAGGTGACGATTGCCAGTGGCTACAACGGCCGTTTCTTCAATGCTCAGGTGACCGAAAAGCAACCCTTTACCATCATCTGGGACGGACAGTTGTTTGAACTTGATGGTTGGGTGGTGCCTAAGGGTAAATTGAATGCGGATATGAAAGCTTATCTCAAGTTCGCAACCGACACCCAGCGTCTTGCCGATCAGGCCAAGTACATCTCCTATGGTCCGGCACGTAAATCGTCTGCACCACTGGTTTCCAAGCATGCTGATACCGGCATCGACATGAAGCCGCACATGCCGACCAACCCCGCCAACTTCAAGAACCCTATCAAGAAGGATGCCGTCTGGTGGGCCAACAACGGCGACGACATGAACGAACGTTTCAACGCCTGGCTGGCTAAGTAGAGCCTCACAGGGCGGAGCGGTTTACCGCTCCGCCCTTCCTTTATCTTTCGGGGCGGCGGTGAAGATGCTGGCCCATTATCAAAGGGATCTCTGAATAAGTCATGACCAATTGCCTTGCCCTCAGTAGAGATTGATCGAAGATCTTGCACCTTCTGAGCACAACTCAATTCGACAAACTTATTCAAAGGTTCTTACGATTTACGGGTGAATAGAATATGGCCGAAGCGATACCACCAACTGAAGTGATGACTACTGCCGACGGCACGCCGTTGAAGGTGAGTCTGCGCCGTTCACTGCGTGTACAGCGCATGTGGGCCTTCCTTCTGGTGGCACCGCTGCTTCTTTTCATCATGATCAGTTTTATCATCCCGGTTTTTCAGATGACCCTGAGTGG
>JBEVXT010000013.1:5780-8828 GCA_040505955.1 Sedimenticola sp.
AGGGTGAGATTGTCAGCCAACCCGAAGAGAAAACGATATACGTCCCACTCTTTAAACGCACACTGTGGATGAGCTTTTCTATCACACTGTTCTGTATCATCCTTGCCTATCCGGTAGCCTATCTCCTTGCTACCCTGCCATTGCGAATCAGCAACCTGCTGATGATACTGGTGCTGTTGCCGTTCTGGACGTCGTTACTGGTGCGCACCACTACCTGGATCGCAATCTTGCAGACCCAGGGTATACTCAATGACCTGATGGTCTGGTTGAATATTCTTGATGAGGCCGGACGGTTGCAGATGATCTTTAACGCGACCGGCACCCTCGTGGCAATGACCCATATTTTGCTGCCGTTTATGATTCTGCCGCTCTACAGCGTGATGAAAACCATCCCACCAAGCTATATGCGTGCGGCGCGATCCCTCGGAGCCAATCCGCTGGTTGCCTACGTCAGAGTCTATATCCCCCAAACCGTCACAGGTATCGGCGCTGGTAGCTTGTTGGTTTTTATTCTCTCAATCGGCTACTTCATTACCCCGGCCCTGGTGGGCGGGCAGTCTGGCAGGCTGATCAGTAACATGATCGCCTACCATATGCAGAACTCCCTCAACTGGGGACTGGCGGGCGCTCTTGGCGGTCTCTTGCTGATATTGGTGTTGGTACTCTACTACTTCTATAACAGGGTTATTGGTATCGATAAGATGAAGATGGGTTAAGCAGCGCCGAAAAATGGTAGGCAGCGCGAAACCTATGCTATTTCTGCATCCAACACGGGTGCAGTTTAATAATTAACAGATGGTTCAGAGATATCTTTAACTATGGCTATCCCACTCTATGCAGGAAAACTTGAGCGTAGCTGGTATTACAGTTACCGGGTGATCTGTGCCCTGATATTTATTTTCCTCATCGGGCCGATTCTGGTGATTATTCCGCTCTCTTTTAATGCAGAGCCCTATTTCACCTTCACCCAAGAGATGCTCTCACTCGATCCGGCGGGCTATTCACTCCGATGGTACGAAGACTTCTTCGGTAGCGAAGTGTGGATGGAGTCGATTAAAAACAGCTTTATTATCGGTATCGCCGCCACCATCCTGGCCACTGTCCTCGGCACGATAGCGGCACTGGGACTCTCCCGCCCACAGATGCCGTTTCGCACCCTGATCATGAGTATCCTGATCTCGCCAATGATCGTGCCATTGATCATCTCCGCAGCTGGCATGTTCTTTTTCTATTCTAAAGTCAATCTGGCGCAAACCTTTATCGGGGTGGTGCTTGCCCACACCGCACTGGGCATCCCCTTTGTCGTCATCACCGTCACCGCAACGCTTAGCAGTTTCGACAACACCCTGACACGTGCCGCCGCAGGCATGGGGGCAACCCCCGCATTCGCCTTCAGAAAGGTGGTGCTGCCGCTGGTAACGCCGGGTGTTGTTTCTGGAGCACTGTTTGCCTTTATCACCTCATTTGATGAGGTGGTGATTGTAATTTTCCTTGCCGGGGTTAATCAGCGCACCATCCCACTGCAGATGTGGAGCGGTATCCGTGAGCAGATCAGCCCGACAATCCTGGCAGTGGCAACCATCCTGGTGGCCATCTCCATCGCACTACTGACCGTGCTTGAATTGCTGCGTCGCCGTAGTGAACTGCAACGTGGGGTTTCCGCCGCCTAAGCTTGAGTCGCCTGAAAACTCCCCGGCACTATGGTTTGCAAAAGCCAAAATAGCCGGAAATGAATGCAAATAGACGTGAATATAATTTTCTTTGCTCTCTGCTCTGGTAAAGAACCCGCCTGCATACCCGGGGTCGGAGTCGATTGCCCACATGGATGTGGGTAAGAAGCGTGAGCTGGGAGCGGAAGCATTGCGCTAAAATAGCAACTGTTTCCCAACATATTCAACGCAATCGACTCCGACCCCTGGCGTAGAAATCAACCCTGTAGGGTGGATAAGCGTAGCGACGCATCCACCATGAAAAAGGTGGATGTGTCGCTACGCTCCTTATCCACCCTACGCAACTGATTGTTTGTACGGATCATGGGTTAACCGAATATTTACATTCATGTTTGATCGTAGAGCATGGCTGAAGCTCGAGGGTAATCAGGAAAGAAGATGACTCAGCCTTCGGCCAGGGCGGAATACGGTCAGGTCATTCTACTGGCCTTCATGAATGCTCCGAAGGTGGTAGGAAGTAACTCAATCAAGCAGGGCAGCGACAGAGTCCATTGGCAGGAACAGTTTCAGCGGTTGGCTGGGTAGGGAGATAAAACCAAATTGTTGGTAGAACTTGGCGGCTCGGTCATTCAAAGCATCGACGACTACGGCATAGACCGCCATCACTTGGCTGGCCTGGACGATACGTTGCAGGGCGTCGGCGAGCAGAATGGAACCCAGACCTTGCCCCTGGTGGGATTCGGCTACGGCGAGCCTTCCCAACAAGACTACAGGAACCGGGTACCTGGGTAGCATCCTACCTAGTCCTTCGGGTAGATCATTGGCATCCAGGCTGCCGGCACTGAGACCGTAGTAGCCGATTACCTGTTGCGGAGCTTCCGGCGGCGAGGCGACGAATACTTTATTGATTTTTCGCTTGATGTCCTGGCTGGCATATTGATGCAGGTACTCGTTGAGAGACTGCTCACCGCAGTCGAAGAACTTTCGGTCATGCGATTTACCGAGCGGTGAAATGATCAGGTCCAAGCGGGCAGCCTCTTATTGCTGAACGTGTTTTTTGTGTTCAGCAAGGGCGCGCTTGAGCCTTGCGCTGGGCTCGGGGGGATTCTCAAGGGCGTCCAGGAATACACCCCAATCGGCCTGAGTCAGGGTAATGGACTCATGTTCGTGGATCACTTCGTCGGCTGCATGCAGAACCTGCCCAAGTACGAATTCCGACAGGCTTTTATGGACGTAAGCGGCCGCCCGCTCAAGCTTCTGCTTGGACAGGGAATCGAGGCGAATATGCATGCGCTGTTGCTTGATGGTTTCTGCGTTGGCCATGAGGCGATCTCCTTTTGACTTTTTTCACTGTACGCCATACGTGCGCACATTGCAA
>JBEVXT010000014.1:0-3306 GCA_040505955.1 Sedimenticola sp.
GATGAGCTGGCTTTGATCGAGAGTCAGGTCTGCCGTTTTGGTACAGATAAGGGTGCTGTGCTGCAACTGGTGCTGAGTATCCCGCAGAAGAGTATCTCCAGCAAAGTCGAGCAGGTACTGCGGCAGACACTGTTTGTTGCGCTGATAGCGATGCTCCTCTCACTACTGGTCGCTTATCTTCTCTCCAGACAGATCTCCCGACCGATTATTCAGCTTGCAGAGACCAGCAGAGGGCTTCGGGAGGGAGATCTCACAGCGCGGAGTCAAATTGTAACGGGTGGGGAAATCGGTGCACTCTCCAGCGCTTTTAATGAAATGGCGGAAAAACTGATTGGCCTGATTCATGCTCGGGATGAGGAGATAGGTGAGCGCAAAAAAGCTGAGCAGACGGTCAGGCAGCTCAACGAAGGGCTGGAACAACGGGTTGTTTCGCGCACCAAAGAGCTTGCACTGGCAGTGGATGCCGCTGAGAGCGCCAATCGGGCGAAAAGTGAATTCCTGGCGAATATGAGTCATGAGCTGCGCACCCCCCTCAATGCGATTCTCGGGTTTTCCCAAATACTGCAGACCGATTCGGCATTGCCAAAACATGAGCGGGAGAGTATCGATATCATCAATCGCTCAGGAGCTCACCTTCTGACACTGATCAACGATATCCTGGAGATGTCAAAGATAGACGCCGGGCGTATGGAGTTGGAGATCGAAGCCATCGACCTGGGCAGCCTTGTGCTGGAGGTGGTGGATATGATGCACAGTAGGGCCGATGCCAAAGGCATCGATCTGGAGATGGATCAATCTTCCGATTTTCCACGCTATGTCTGTGCTGATGGTCCCAGGCTACGGCAGATCTACCTCAACCTGCTGAGTAATGCGGTGAAATTTACCTCTAAAGGAGGGGTGACGCTCAGACTGGATGCGCAGGAGAGTGATGGCAGTACCTATCTGTTGCGCTCAGAGGTGGTAGATACAGGTGTTGGTATGGGCAGAGAGGATCTTGAACGTATCTTCAAACCCTTTATCCAGGTAGGTAACCGTGGCGAGTGGTCGGGCACCGGTCTCGGGCTGTCGATCACTCGCCAGTTTGTTGACTTGATGGGGGGGGAGATTGGCGTCGAGAGTGAACTGGAGCAGGGCACCCGCTTCTGGTTTAGCGTCAAGGTTCAGAAAGCTGCAGAGGTGGACGTGGCGCAGGCAAAGTCATCCTGGGCTCGGGTGATCGGTCTGGGACCGGGGCAGGAGGGTAAACGCATACTGATTGTTGAGGATCAGTTGGAGAACAGAATGCTGCTGCGCAAGCTGTTTGAGCCACTTGGGTTGAATGTGCGTGAAGCATTGAATGGGGAAGAGGCGGTTGAGATTTTTGCACAGTGGCGTCCCCATCTGATCTGGATGGATCGGCGTATGCCGGTGATGGATGGACTGGAAGCGTCACAACGAATCAGGGAGATGGAAGGTGGCAGGGAGACGATAATAGTAGCGTTGACCGCCAGTGCCTTTGATGATCAGAAAAAAGAGGTCATGGCGGCGGGCTTGGATGATTTTATAAGCAAACCCTGTAGAACGGATCAGATCTATGAGTGCATGGGCAAACATCTGGGGCTGCACTACCGTTATGCGGATGAGCCGACAGCAGTGCTGTCACATCCAAAGGTGGAGGTGCAAATGGAAACATTGAATGGACTCCCCCGGGAGTTACTGGAAGAACTACACACTATGGCTCTGACACTCGATATAGTGGGTACCCGGGAGGTGGTTGAACGAATCACTGAAGTGGATGAAGTGTTGGCCGACGGCTTGCGCCAACTGGTGGATGGAATGGATTTTTCCACCTTGCAGGTACTGTTGGCGCAGTGTGATCGGTAGGCCGGTATCTTCACCAGTATCTATCGTGGTGGCTTGCCCGGAATTAATAAGCGGGACGTGCGACTGCATGGATGCAGGAGGTAGAGCGCCGCATGAAGCCAAAGCCGAGAGAACTCAGCGAAAGGCCATTACCGAACCTGATTACCCCTAAAAATCAGTCGGAAATGAATGCAAATAAACGCGAATATGGTTCTCCACTAGTTATTGTTTGGGCATTGATAACCAAGAGCATGTTCTGGCGCTTTGCATTTGTAGGAGCGAACTTGTTCGCGATGGACTCCGAAACGTGCTCTTCGCGAACAAGTTCGCTCCTACACTCGACTTCAGGACTGTTTTATAGAGCCAGTTTCAAATATTTGCGTTCATACGCGTTTATTTGCGGCCAACATTGACTCTTTTTCTTCTATCAGAGGCTGAGCTTCGAGGGTAATCAGGTTACCGCATACGTTGTTCCCATTTTCGGGTGAAATTAAGTCAGCATGAGAAGCAGTGCCTGAGCGTGTTTTGCCGCATCCTGGCCCAAGTCGGTCAGATACCCCCCATCACCCTGGGTGAGCATTCCGCGCTGAAACAGGCGCTCGGTGGCGGCGATCACATCACTGTCAGCGCTTGAGTGGATTTTGATACCGATATGAGTCGAGGTGAGGTCAAAGCGGCACAGCAATTCCAGCTCGGATACTTGGTCGGATGAGAGTGGCACGGTGGGACTCCTGGTGTCTGTTTTTCAATGATTACAGGATAACAGTAAGTTGTTAACCGGTCTCCTTCCCGATGTACCAAAAAAACTCCTGCAATCATGAGCCGGAGATCCAGCCCAATGGCAATATGCTGGTATGCCTGCCCCAGCCTAACCGCTATGTGGAGATCAACCGCAAATCTCACAAGGTTATTCGTATCGGCCTGGATGATGGTGTCCACGGTGGCTGACCTGCCGGCACAAAGTAAGTGTGGGATCCCAGAAAAAGCATAAATTCCCACGGATCTCTGCCTATACTTGAATTCAATAAAAGAAAAACGGATGACACGCAGCGACTTGCTGCAAGGTTGTTGAAGGAAGTTGTGATGATTAACTTATTATCGATGCAGACCGGCGCCTGCAATGGTGGCTCTTTTGCCATACTCAGTGCTGAGGGTTCAGATTTGGTGCAGCTGACCGACTTCCACGGCATAGGCTTGCTCTCCATCGGATTCCTCTCTCTACCCATGGTGACAGTGCTGTCTCAACCTGCCGACATGGCTTTGAGGGCGATCTGAATGGGTTCCACGGCTTACAAAACGGATATTGGCTGGATCGGCCATAGAGCTATTCCATGGCTCACGGCAGTCATCGGCGCAGTGATTACCCTCGCTATATGGATGCTGGTGCTCTCCAATGAGCGGCAAAAGGCGGAAGTATTGTTTGAGCAGCAGGCCAGCCCGATGATAACCGTAGTGGAGCGGACG
>JBEVXT010000015.1:0-6622 GCA_040505955.1 Sedimenticola sp.
ATACCCTTCCGTGACAACGCAATGTTAATTAACTCCGCCCATTGAGGTACTAAAATGTGTATAACATTTCCAGAATAATGCCACGTGTAGCTTCCCGTACAACGTTAAAAGTAATTTATTGAGGATTTTATGTTTCTCTATAATTTATAAAGAAAATCGATTAAATTAAAGTCAAACGTTGTATTGTATTGTACATGTAGTTCATTTCAATCTTTGCCTTCATTTCAGTACATCTTGCTCGTTTTTCGGGATATGTCGTGGTTGTATACATCATTGTCACAGGTATTTTCTAAGACACATTCACATGGTGTCAGAAACTAGCAAATGTGACTACCTGAAACCAGCAAATGGGACTACCTGAGCGGTTGACTGTCAGAGACCACAGGGATATATTTTCTAATTTATAGGTGAACTCTTATTCTGAAAGTTCAAAACACGTATTAAATCAACCGCATAGGGAGTTGTAATCTGGAGTTGATACAATGTACATTTTATTGCATAATGGAGATATTTTACAAATATTGATGGGCACGCACAATTGTTGAATGTAACTGTATATGATTTTTGCGGCGAGCGTTACTAAAATATAACTGTCTGTGTCAGGCACATAAACTGTACAACACACACCATCTAATGTCATATTGATCTACCTTGTAGTTTCTCCAGACGAATCCTGTGGTTAAATGTTGCCAGCACAAATAATGATCCTGAAGTGATTGCCTACTACTTTATGCAGTATGTAACAGAAATGAAAGGTATTACAATTTCAATCCAGCAACCCCCAAAATCGGAAATCGCAATCAATGCAGAATGTATTAATAAAAATAGTTCCTTGTGAATCGTCTGTCCGACCCAAAATCTTAGGAACGTGGAAAACGCCACATTTTCACAAAACGGAAACTAAAACAGGTTTTGACAGTCGTTATGAAAAAATTGAGTTTTTCATGATATTAGTCTGTGCTGTTGCAAGTGTTTGTATGCTGTGCCTGTTCGAATGGAGGGTTCTTATATAGACATTATTACATCTCATGAATTATAATCTACGATGCATTCCAATTAAATTCCGGATTACATTCGAAAACATGTTATGGCAGTCATGTACAAAACATAGTCTCACTAAATTCCGTATTAATGAAATTAGTGAACAAAACATCGTCGGAGTACTTAATCAATGTAGTGTCCCAGACAAAATATACTTAATGACAAGCGTTCTTCATTATATGGTACAACTATTATACAATAAAATAACGACTACATATGTATTGTTCTGGTTTCAACAACAGTAAATAAAACCAAAACCGTCTGATTCCAGCTGTTCCACGCTGCATCAGAGTTGACGCCGGAACGGAAAACGGGCTCATGGGAGATATACAAAAGGCGTTCCGTTCGGAACATGTTGATGATATGGCGGGCGACAACAGCTGTTTGATAGGTAGTTCTAAATCAAACCAGGTATGTGCTGTGTACTCTATAAAGTACGATGCACCGTTTGTACTTTCATAATAACATTTCTGACAAGTAATGACGGCTGCAGTATGCCGACCAAATATAGCATTGGCGGAGATTGGGAACACAGCTGTTATAGCCCAGTTCCATAAGTTCGTATTACAGTTCTGGCATTCTATCAAAAGCAATGAACCAGTTTCGTAGTATTGTGACTTCTCATTGCACATTGGCTATAGGTTGTCCTACAATTTGCTGTCCGGGACTTGACAATTTCCTCTTAATACAATCTGAGAATAGCAACATTATACAATGAGTATCTTTTGAGGAGGTGTACACGAGATTTACGGACCTGAGGAAAGTCATATTCACTGAGGCCGAAGGCTCAAAATATTGGTGCTATTTTTGTTCATTATATTCATTGATTCATATACATCCAAGTCACATCGATGTATCTATCAGGAATACTATATCCATATGCAAGTTATACATACATGATTGTAAATCATATTTACTGATGAGCAATTATGTTCGAAAAGGAAACGTGAAAATGGATTGACATACCACCTTAAATTATATAGCGCATTGAAAGATGGTGGCTCAACAATAAACAAGGGGGGTGCCAGTTCTGGATAGATGCTTTCAAAGATTTGGTTACTCATGGGATTCTGTCTACAGCGGATCCGATGTCGATGTAAGTATGAATTAAAATATGTGTATAATTATTCAACAGTTCATGCATATACATGTACTGTTCATGGTTAAATGTATGTTATGCAATACGACTAAAAATAGTATGACCATTCGATCTAACGGTTGGTTATCACACTTCAGATTTTCTCGGAAACTGATTTAGAAAAAATGGTATATCGTCTACAGATACAGTCTACCGATCCGCATTTGCTCTGAAAGTTTCATCAACTTTTGGTATCATGTAAAGAAAATATGCCATATATTTGAAACCATCTTCTGCGAAAATCTGATGTGATAAGCCATCTTGTTTGTAAACTTTTCTTATTTTTGTGGACCGAACGTGATTTCTATATGCGCTGAAACGTAGTTTCCAGTGTTTCAGGCTTCTGATGAATGTTCCACTGATAAGTCAAATGGGGCAAAAATGGCTGCAACTAGTCAATCTAATGTAATTTTGCTAAATGCCGTGCAGTATTCTGTTGAATGGCCGTAGGAACACGTTGTAATGTAGTATAAATGATAATGGCGAGCGAAACAGGCGATTTTTTTTCACTAGCATGCTGATAAGCTGCCCGTCCTTGTTAACGGTGACTGTCGCCTAGATACACTGTGATATGCTAACTACTCATTTTATCGTTGGGACGTTCTTAAAAAATCGTGTAACTTCTCTTGGACGCAGGTACACCGCATGATCAAAACTGTTGCATGCAACAGTGTTATAATTTTACGGTATCCCCTTGTGAGTTGTATTTCCTGTATGTTCTAGAGAGTGTGCGAGATTCTGCTTCATGACCATTCTCCAAGAAGATCTCAACACCATTCGAAGTGAATGGAATCAACACCAAGTAAGGAACTGCAGACAATCAGAATCACCTGGTGGGAAACCGGACATCATATATTTTATGCCGGAGTTATATGGTAATACATGTATATGTCTACTGCCAACACAAGAAATGCAACAACCATTTTATATCTATACCAACAGAAATAAGTTAGTGGGGCGAGTATACTAGAGTGAGCTTGTCCGTCTGTCCATGCGCGAGTATGTCGGTCACAAAACTTACTTTCAGAACAATTGCTTTTAGTTTCTGTTTCCCACTCCCAACTGCCCTCATATTTCACTGACGCATTTGTCTGGTGCTTCTGCATCATTTTACACTAAATCCGCCGCCCCGGCAATTGTATGGTCAAGGACTACACTTATTGCCCTTTTTCACTAAACTTACATTCACATAATTCGCTTACTTAGAATGAGCACTCAGGGTAAGTCGCTAATAATTTATGTTTCTCAAATCAAGATTCATTCATAATTCACTGATGCATTTGTCTGCTACTTGTGTATCATTCTAAGCTAAATCCGTCGCCACAGCCAATGCCATTGTCAAGGTCACATACACAGAGCGCTCTTTATGAAAACTTACATTCATATTTCACTGATGCAGATATGAGGCGCTTATGCATCATTCTTCGCTAGAACATAACGCATACCAACGCTATGCCACAAAACAACCAGTCATACTCCTACATTGTCAACGCTGACGCGTGGTATCTCCGTAAGACCTACATGTACTAATATTACTAATACATCTTGTTATCCCAAATATAATTATGGTTGACAATCGATGTTTGGTGCATATAAGAGGGGTGATCATAAAGTAATGAAAACATGTGCATATTTTTAAAACTGAGAAAGTTAGTCCCTAAACATACTCTCCCCATGTTTGGAGACAGTGGAATGGAATGGAATGGTGTTTAACGGCACATAAACCCAAAAGAGTGTCATTTTGGAGACAGTGTCTGTGTTATCATTATTTAATGAACACACCTCGTATCTGGACAATTTGATTAAACCATGCAATAAAGTATCACTCACAAATGTTTACATTCCACACTGTACATCATGTGCAGGTTGTACATGTAACAGTAAGTTAGCTCCTTGTGAGATATATGACAAGTGAAAAACTCAGTAAGTCTCATTTTGTTGTGGCTATAGTCACATAATTATTATAAAAGTAAATAATTACATACATCATATTTATTACAGATGCTGTCGATTACAGAATTTCAGTGGAAATGGACAACGTGGAAGCTATACTTAACAATTATTGCAAAAAGCCACAGGTGTGTAGTGATGAGGCACACGAGTACCTTACAAGGAAGGTAGAAGCAATGGGACTGCGAATGCCCTCAACATTTGACGAAGCTTTATTATTGTTTGGCAGTTTGCTTCCAACAGTACATGTATAAGCGGAATATCTCTACCGGTTTACATAGAATATGTAAAGTGGTGAACAGTGGAGTAAAGTGGGTTTGTTTATGCTTTAAAACATAATATACTCACAACTGATTTCATTTGTGGCACACCCGTTATCCAAATACACCAAACTCGGACGAGCACTCCAAACTCGGAGCCGGTAAGTAGACACTATTTTATACCAGTGTGTATAAATTGAAGAAATATATTGTTTTACGTTAGAACAAGGAAATTAGCGATTAGTAAACTTACGTAGAAATGAATTCCCCATTAGTTAGTAGATTCCTGATCCAGATCGATGTTGGAAAAGTATATTTAATGGGGCGCAAACATTGATTTCTGATTTCTGCGCCGCAATTTCTTGATAAAACGGATTGAAAAACAACACATCCATGTAATTCAGTACTTTGTTTACTTACCGTCGTTAGAATCATCGATCATGTCCCCATAAACTTTGTAAATGGCAGTTCCATCCGCCATGTGGAAGCCGAATAAACGGACATTAAACAGACCAGGGGTCATGCAAATTGGGCACTCCATACCTTGGATTTAATTTCCATTTTATACTCCAAACTCGGATGAGTGTGCACACCAAACTCGGACGAAAATGTCAGTCCCTGAGACATTGTATCCTGGAGCGGGCTATTAGCGATGCATTTTACTTTCACGTTGACAATAACATGAATTAATAAGGAGTGATTACCAGTTGTGAATGTTGATACTGCCAAGTTACTATGTTTTTTCATCACCTTCATCACGTTTTTCAAGATTTGTTACCAGTTTTGATCATTTTTGTTTATTTCAATGAAGTGTGCTAGTGTGCATTTTTTTTTAAATTTCATTCGTAGGTAATACCGGTGCAACTGTAACTTTCACCTCCTAAAACTATAACCCCACAATTGGTGTCAGGTGGTGTCAGTTGACGGACATCGGTAAAAAGCCACTTTTCAAGTGTCTCAGATTCCTAAATAAGATACATGTACATATATGTAAATGTATTATTTATTAACTTTCTTTAATATCCAGTGATACATTTGTCTGCTTTAGTCAGGCCCGTACGCAGGTGGTGCGTACCGCTCATAGTCCGCCGAGGTCCGTCCGTGGATGTGTAAAAATATATACAGCCATTCCAAGTAGCAATCGAGTCATTTCGCAGGAAGAATGTTTACACTGCGAGATAAGATTTTGTAACATTCCGTTCATTTTGGATACAGATTCACGCTCTCGCTGATGTAATGTATTGGCGTGCGACAATTTGAATATATGTACATGTATTGGTCGCGCGATGATTTGAATGTTGACAACAACGATTGACGAGTCAGCAAATGAACCCTACGCTAATATAACAAGTGCGTTTGTACTTTGTAAACACAGCGTACGCAAACACTTCCTCCTCTGACTTTTATCATGAGTATGCTTGTCCTATATCGCATATTTCCGCATATTTCTCGAAGTTTTACTTGAAAGACCGAGACGTACCAACTACTGTATTCTATACATAACGTTTGATACCGGATTTGACCGATTAAGAAATACCGATGTTATCGGCATAATGTTGACAGTAGTGGCACAGAGGTTCCCTGCCTTTGGTTTTTTTACCTATTCATTTGGTGAAGGGAGCCGACAACTGGATGCGTTGTAAGCAATTTGAGACTTCGCACAAAACATCGTAATGTACCAGAAACACCGCGATGTGCTAAAATACCGTAGTACGCACAAACACTGACCATTCCTCAAATGCCTGTTATCAGTACAGCAAGAGTATCATATAGGACATAGATTTTCAATTATGTATGTCCGAGTTTGGAGTGCCCATAATTTCCTCATCGTCCGAGTTTGACGTATGTTTCATCCGATGTTTGGAGTGTCCATTTTGCTGACCCCTGGTCTGTTTAATGTCCTTTTTTTTCCGGCTTCCACATGGTGGATGGAACTGCCATTTACACAGTTTATGGGGAAATTATCAATGATTCTAACGGCTATAAACAAAGCACTGAATTATATGGATGTGTTGTTTTTCAACACGTTTTATCAAGAAATTGCGGCGTAGAAATCAGAAATCAATGTTTGCGCCATTAAATATACTTTTCCAACATCGATCTGGAACAGGAATCTACTATATAATGGGGAATTAATTTCTAAGTAAGTTTACTAATCGCTAATTTCATTGTTCTAACGTAAAACAATATATTTCTTCAATTTATACACACTGGTATAAAATAGTGTCTACTT
>JBEVXT010000016.1:0-4029 GCA_040505955.1 Sedimenticola sp.
CCGCCGGCGACCATTGAGTGGGAGTGACCGGTATTGGCTGGTAACGACAAGCAATGGCAGAGATGTTGCTCATTCAGGGGTGGGATGTTTCAGGGACAGTTCTAACGAATCAGACGCCGCTCAAGTAATGATGGTATATCCCTGCGGCCATCAAGGATGCAATGAACGAAAACATCCTGCTGGATCACCTCGTAGATGACACGATAGGGTTTGAAGTTGACCTCTCTGTAGCTTGTTACACCGATTCGATCCAGCTCGGGCGGAATATGGCCTCGCTCGGGCAGATCGGTAAGCCGTGAGCAGAGAGATTCCAGCTGATCCAATACATGATCTGCGTTCTCCACGCAGTCGTGGAGCACAATGTAACGGTAGATGTCGATCAGGTCTTGCTCTGCATCCTCCGCAAGCCGGACACGATAGTGTTTCACTTAGCGAGTTCCCTGACGTGCTTGCGAACATCAGAAAAGGCTTTTTTAAGGGGTTTACTGCGGCCTTCCTGAATGCTTTTTGAGCTTTGGGCTAGCATCTTGAGCAGCGCCAGAGATTCCTGAGTTTGTTCATAACTGGCAATATCCTGGAGCACTGCCCTGGCTTCACCATGTTGTGTGATCACTATGGTTCGTTGCCCTTCACTGACGTCCCGCAGAACTTCGGCGGTGTGGCTTTTCAAGTAGCTGATGGGCTTGATAGATTCACTCAGTTTCATGATTTGTGTTCCCTTATTGGGTCAATGGTACTAAATATAGTCCATATTTGGGTTTAGTACAAAATTTGCCTGGCAATCGAGACTGCCGTGACACTGGCATTGGGAAACGGCAATTTGCATCAAATTCTGAACATTAAATAAAGACCAGGAGTAACTATTCAGCACGGTAATCCGAAACTCAGGCGTAGGAGTGAACTTGTTCGCGAAGAGCACGTTTCGTAGTCCATCGCGAACAAGTTCGCTCCTACAACACCTCTGTTCCACCATAACTGTGGTTTTCAGGATTTTGGTGCAGAAAAGACTAGAAAGACCGAAAGACCAGGACACCGAAGACCACGAAAGACCAGGACACCCATAGGAAAGACCAGGACACCCATCACTTCAAAAAACACAAAGACCAGGACACCCATCACTTGACCCAGCAAAGATGATGGGTGTCCTGTCTTTTTTTGTCTTTTTTTTAGGTGTCCTGTCTTTTTTTATTCGGTGTCTGATGGGGTATCTGCAGCATCACTCTCGCCGAAATTCATGGGGCTGGTGGGTAATGCCCCTGCTGAATATCGTGATTGCGGTTGATTTTATGGGTTGAAATTCCTGTAACTATTTTTCTGATTTTACGCAGTTTCGCCCACTCGATTTCGCATCATACATTGCTGAATCTGCGGCATTCAGCAAATCGTCCCTAGAACTTCCATGGCCTGGAAAAGTGGAGACACCGATGCTGACGGTTATATTGAGTGCTTTGTTATCCTCTATCGGTATGGAGTGCTCGGCAACTCTAATACGCAGTCGTTCTGCCAGTTCCTCTGCTTTTGCCTTGGGTGTTTCCGGTAGGATAATGACGAATTCCTCCCCGCCATAACGCGAAACATAATCTGTTACGCGGATCGAACTCTCCAATACCCCCGCAAGGCGGCTAAGAACCGCATCTCCAACCTGATGGCCTAAGGTGTCGTTGATCGATTTGAAACGGTCAATGTCCAGCATGAAAATTGACAAGACGTGATGGTACCTTTCCGCCCTGTGCAGCTCTTCGTTTAATTGCTCCTCCAACGCTCTACGGTTTAATAATCCGGTTAATGAATCGTGGTTCGAAAGGTATCTTAACTCTGCCTCCATCTTCTTGCGGTTGGTGATGTTTCGCGAGAGCATGACAAATCGGTTAGGTGATGAGTCTCCATCCTTCAAGCTGGTGGAGAGTTCGAACCACAACTCCTCCTCTGGAGTAGTGACTTGAATCTGCCGGTCGTGAGACCACCCTTTCTCATCAGCCTCTTTCAGTGCAGCCATCACCTGGTTTGCGGCATCCGCAGGTAGTATTTCGAACACGGTGTTACCCAGCAGTGTCTGTTTACTGTAGACCGATTCGTCTGATTTCTGTGCCCATAAGTGCAGATATCGCCCATCCCCGTCTAGTTCGAACATCGGATCGGGTATGGCGGCAAGAATGGCGTCTCTTGAAGCAACGGCCTCCAAGAGTGCCTTCTCGGCCTGCTTGTGGGCGGTAATATCGATTACAGAGGCCAGGGTCTTTCTCGAATCGGGAAAGAAGGTGAGATTGAGCAGAGCCCAACCCTCGCGACCCCTTAAACTTTTGAATTGAAACTCATAGTTTTCCGGCACATCCTCACCGTGAAGGCGTCTCAGGTGATTCTCCTTCATTCGAGCCCTATCTCCTTCAGCTATCCATTGCAGGAAGGAGGTGCCAATGATCTTCTTCTCATCAGCCTCGGCAAGCTTAGCGAATGTGCGGTTGACCAGCGATAGGGTACCGTCGGCTTCAAGTAGAGCCATCCCTGTTCCGGTACGTTCGAAGAGGCGGCGGTATTGCTCCTCAGCTCGCTTCTGATCCGTGACGTCGTGAATGACGGAGTATAGATAGTTCTCGCCCTCTATTGGAATAGGGTTGGAGTAGACCTCAACATCCCGGATTTCTCCCGAGGCCAGCCGGTGGCGAAAGTTGAAGTGATTTTTGGTCTCTTCCCTGGCTCTTTGCATCTCAGCCGCAATCTCGGAACGGGTCATGCTGTTGATGCCAAAGATGTTCATCGACGTTAGTTCAGCTCGTGAGTACCCGTAGTATTGGCATGCCCCAATACTTGCGTCGATTATCGCGCCGTCATTAGGATTTATAAGCAGCATGACAGCCTTATTCTCGATGAACATCAACTGGTAGTGAAGTGAAAGATCCAGTGAGGACGACATAATCAACTCAGAATGAAGATATGTTCAATCAGTATAGGTGAATTTATTAAACTCATGATCTCTATAGGCACTATGCTGGAGTGTTGATGGCACCTTCCTACTAACCATGCTGCTTCAATCGGTCCACTAAAGTGTGATAACTATTGATCGATGCAGAAATATAGAGCATGCAATCAGGACACCTGCAGCAATCAGAAAAAAGACCAGAACACCCAGTGCGCCAAGCAAAGCTGGCCAAAAGACCAGCAAAAGACCAGAAAGACCAGGACACCCATCACTTCAAAGACCAGAGGCAAAGACCAGGACACCCATCAAAGACCAGGACACCCATCAGTTGACCCTGGCAAAGACCAGGACACCCATCAGTTGACCCAGAAAAGATGATGGTGCCCTGATCCTTGATCCAGCAAAGATGATGGGTGTCCTGTCTTTTTGCAAAGATGATGGGTGTCCTGTCTTTTTTACTTTTCTGTCTTTTTCGGGAGATCTCACTTCATCAGCTCAGTTAATTTGCTTTTCAGACACAATGAGCGGATGCTATCTCAAGCACATCGCATCGTCTGTAAGCAGGCAAGCCTCTATCCCGCACAACTTGATCGAACGGTCATTGTTGCTCGTCATACTCCTTTATCGCGAACTCCGATCCGACAGCTGCTGTTGTGTATTCGCTTTCTGTAAGTAAGTAAAGAACATCGCATCGCTTGTTCAATTCACTATTAATGCTAGGGACGCAGAAACATCCAGTCATTCCACTGAAATTGGAAATATCCTGAAACTATCTGACAGGCGCAGCAGATTGGAACTGCCGTGATTAACTTGAAGATTACCCATTGATTGTTAGGAGTAGAGAACATGAGCAGAGAACAGAAAGGCAATAAAGAGGGCAAGAAGAAACCGGCCATGACCCCGAAAGAAAAAAAGGCTGCGAAGAAGTCCAAGAAGGCATCCAAGGGAGGTCTTTTGGGCGAGTGACGGGACGCGTTGAATTTGGCTGATTGTAACTATTCAGCTGGGTACGGGGTCGGAGTCGATTGCGTAACTTCTCAATAACCCAGCGCAGATGGATAACGTTCAGGTGGGGTGCAGTGACGCCTTTTCAGGACGTACAGGGACGTACT
>JBEVXT010000017.1:0-12405 GCA_040505955.1 Sedimenticola sp.
AAATAGATATATAATTGATTGAACAAGATATCTCTTTCATACAACAAGATATCTGTTTGGTTATATAAGATATCTTCTTCATAGAAGTAGAAATCTGTTTCATTGAATCTAAACAGATATCTCTTTCTATCAAAGAGATATCTTATTGACTGAAAGAGATATCTTATTGACTGAAAGAGATATATACATCACATGCCTCGTGGCTGGACATGATAATTATATGATTTTCCCTAATAACCAGAATAACCAGAATAACAATGCAGCGTCTTGTTTCTAATAGATAAACATACACCATTACATGTTTATAGTGTTATCATGTTTGAATAATAATATTCTTTCACTGTTGTTTTCAGGTTCATGAATCCATTAGCATTAGACAATATTGCATGGGGAACAGGAATTTTGCAAGTTCATCATGTCTAGGTTGACATTACTTGTAGCCAATGTTGCTGTTTCGGTACACGTTAAATAATATTTCATGAAATATAAATAGTTTGACTACTAATTATTGTAATATTTAAAAACAATTATTTTGTATGGTTTGCAATTATTAGAGCAGTAGTAAATTAGTCGGTTTCGCATTATCAGAATATAATATCATTTTATTTCCTCATTCCAAAATAATAGTGCCAACCTAGCATGTGCATGTGTATAAACATGATCCCACAGTCAAAGTTTGCATAGAACCTGTGGCACGACATCTACTTTCCCCATTAACTTATATATTTTATACACAGGTCCAATGGGCCGCATTTTTAGTTATAATCAATGAGCAACTATGTTTCATTCATGGTCACATGGTCATGTTGGTCATTTGTTACTGAGGTGTGATCTGGTGAGCTGTTGGTAGTCAAAATTATATCAATAAATGGACATTTTAAATGCAGTGATGTTGTGTAATTTCTTTTCTAGAGGGTTTGTTATGTAACTGGACACGACACGTATTTTAATCACTTGGCTGATCATTTTCATGACACAGTGAATAATATATCTCATTCCAGTTACACGTACTTCCATAATGCTACTACGCTCCCAAGTCAGCGTGGGTTTCATAACACCCGCTGACAGATCCATAGCTGTCAAGTTATGTCTGTGCTAACTGCATTAACCCTTCGCATGCTGAGTAAAAATATCGTCTGCAACATATTGACCTCTCGTGACCTTCCAATAAGATAGCTGTATTAACTGAAAAATCGAAGCCAACGTAAAACATTTTTTCATTGGACAAAATTCTCATGTGCGACATTTGTTACTAAAGATAGTAGGTATTTTCCGGCCACAAATAACCGATATGGCGTCTGCTTTCACTCATGACTGTTACATTTTACAGGCCTAGAGACATGTCTTGATTTCCCAACATTAGAACAAAAGTAATTACCGATACACAAACTCTGATATGAATAAACAATATAAACTATTCTGACTCTTTTACACGCATATCCTCACAGTCGTTAATTTACACTGATACTGCTGGGGAATGTGGTTCAAGTTATGTTTGTGCTAACTGCATTAACCCTTCGCATGCTGAGTAAAAATATCGTCTGCAACATATTGTGAATATTATTATAATATATGTTTGAAAACGTTTTTTGAAAGCACACTTGAATATGCAAAATAATCGTCTCCATGGGAGATAATTGTAGTGTGCTGCCGAAACATGTTTTGGTGAGAAATAAATAAACATTAATCATCAGCAGATGACAATTTTCGGTTCCTGCATAGTAAGGGTCTAGCTGGTTTAAAATTAAAATGTGTATTCACAGATCGGTACTCCACTGTTAGTAGAATAGAATATAATATTTAGACAGGATTACCAATTATTCAAAGGTGTCCACCATACATAAAGAAGATATTCAATCTAAGCAACATGCATAATCAATAGATGAAATATCAAATCCATGTTAGTAACACGCGATCTAATTGGACAGTAAATTGTATGGGGATTTCTTGCACATAAACACAAATATCCTCATTCACGCATTTATAGGGCAGATGAATGTATCTCAGGGAATACAAGATGATGCGTGGAGAGTAAATGCTACAAGCATAACCAATTTGGATCATGATCACTGATCACTGATGCAAGTACGTCTGCTGTACTCAATGCACATATCAGTCAAATAATTCCATTTCTCTATGGTCATATGAAAGTAGTATTATGGTATACCGATGTCTTTCTGCCCGCCAGATTTGTACAGTAACCGACTGTATCATTTGACCTTCATGTGAACATGTCCAGTTACCAAAATTAGCAAAAAAAAGTGTGGTTATTCATATGTACCGATTGATTGTACCAAGTTACCCATCTGTATATGACCTCGCATTGGCGTCTTATTTTAATAACAGTCTCCAAAGTACATTTACATTTGGTATACGAGTACATAAAGAGCTAGCATAATCATGACAGATCACGTAAATAGATTGCAAAGACTATGTAGAATAGATGGCCAAACTATCAAGCAACACAGCGCGCCTGGTTCCAAATACAGTGCATCTCTGTTCATGTATGAACTAAAAGCTATTCATGGTATAGATATTTCTACCGATGTCGAATGTGTCCATCCAAAATATATATGCAATAAACATGCTCGAGACATGTACAGGTTCCGGGATGCTTTTGATAATCATGACCATGATGTAGCAAAGCCGGGCTACATTCACCAATTTATTCCCCATAGTGATGAATGCATGATCTGTCATGTAGAATCTAGAGGCAGAAAAAAGAAACGCAAAATTAGCACAAGCGATGCCATATCTATGCCAACAGTTAATGAAACAGGACAAGAAAGCGCATCACAGAGCAACAATTATCTCCCACAACCCGAACAGTCAACAAAACACGATCATGCATGTTTAGATGCACATGATGAAGTTCCTGGTCAGTCAAAAGTGAATCAAGCACACACAATCTCCACCGTACTGATAGGCAAGTGTATCGATCATTTACGCAGCATATCCCTGTCTGAAAAGCAAGATTTCTTTAGGAGTTTTGTAGACAGGTTAGATACCGACGACAGAGTAGCTCTGTCTCACTGTATTGGATTGTCTGAACGTGCCAACGTTGCGAACGATACACGAACAAATGCATACGTATATAAGGATGTTAACGCACTGTCAAAACTCAACCTGATTGATTGGGTAAATCAAAGAAATGGAGTAGTTGTTTCATTTCTCACAGGTATTGGTGGATTTGACATAGGACTGCTGCAAGATAAACATGAGTATTTGTTACCAATTGCAAGAGCACTTGAACAGATGTATATGATACGTGACCGGTCTTATATATCACCTCTTGCATTTCTCCTGAACATGTGTATATATACACTGACTGGAAGTAAGTTAGCTGTGGATTTAGTTGGCAATAGTTGTCCAGCTGGTCATTACAAGACAGTGACAAAGTGGTTGAGAGATCAAGGAACTGCAGAAATATTATGTCCAGATGGCGACTTGGTCAATGTGTTTGACAATGAACAGGTGGTAGGCAGAAAAAGTGGCATTAAACCGGGACATAAAGTTTCGATTTCAATCATCACAAACAAGGGTTTTGTGAAAATGAAATCTGAATCCTTGCAGACACAAGAAGATCTGAAACCTCCATTCCAGGTTCTGGCAATGAAGGATACATATTTAGATGGAGATGGCGCTCCAATTCTCCATACCCATGATAAAGGAAACCAATTGCAGCATGCAGCTAATGAACTAATAAACCAGTCTTCTCAGCGCTTTGCAAAGCTGGAAACTGATCATTACACACAACTGTGTATTTTCATTGACTCGGCCATCCAAAATGTTAAAGAGGAACTGGTTCACAAGGGCACAAGTCTCAATGACAAAATAGATGACATGGTTGAGAAAGAAAGAAATGATGAAATAGGTGTCACATGCGCTACATGCGGAACATTCAATACCAAACGAAAAATCGTTTGCGAAGGCTGCCGAGAGAGAGATGGACTTAAGAAAGCTAAGCAAGCAAACAAAGCACAAACGCATACAGCCTCAGTAAAGTCGCACGGGGCAACATTTATTCAACTGCAGATTCAGACGAATGGCGACAATAGCAGCACTGTGCAGCTCTCTGAAAATCAGTCTCGATATGATCATGTGGCATCAAATCATGATGGTGTGCACACACTCACGTTGACTGACCCTGTGTTCTGTAACCCAAACAGCTCAGAAACTCTTGCTCGGGTTCTTCGCAAGATTGGCATTGAGAATGGAATCCACAGATATGGTGGAACAAAGCGCCACTGGACGTTCATCTGTTGTGATGGGCTACCATATCTCATTGTGAAAAAATTGAAAGAAGAGGCAGTCATTTGTACAATAGAACAATGTCAGCAAAAATTAATTTCAAAGAGCCAGTACTTCAGTCATGTAAAACTGGCTCACAAAACATGTACAGAAGGGACGTTTGAATATGAATTTGACTGGTTCTATATACGGATTGGATATGGTCACTATGAGATGAATCTCATAAAATCATTTTTCGAACTTAATTGGACGCCTTTTCTGGAGACATTATGTGAGAGAATGGGATTTGTCACTGAAGCAGCAAAACTGTATGCCAAAGCTTGCAAGGACCTGCACAAAAGTTGGCATTTGATCTTGATTTTTCATGTGGCAACACTGCGGGAACTTGTTCATCCATATGTAGTTTACTGCATGGAACATACTGAGAATATGTCTGCGAAGGGATTTCTGAAATTCGGACGAAGTATGTACGACTCGGGTGAGAGGCCCAACTACTCATATATCATGGATCAGGTACTTCGACATTCACAGGGTATCATAAACTTTCGTATGGCTGTTCGAAGAAATAACTCTAACCTTTTGAAGAGCGCAAAATTCATGACAAAAGAGC
Source organism: Sedimenticola sp. (assembly GCA_040505955.1). GTDB lineage: Bacteria > Pseudomonadota > Gammaproteobacteria > Chromatiales > Chromatiaceae > Vondammii. Next base: position 4,862 of record JBEVXT010000017.1, read on the forward strand.
TGTTCCATGGCCGTGCACATCCAAGGTATCAGAAGATTGAAATCTATGATACACTACAGGATATCACTATGCCTTCTGAAGTGCGCGACTTGAACGACAGATATGTGTCTATAACCACAAGTGGCCACCCTTCAGCAGGAGAAGATTTTGATTTTATACTGGAAGAAAAGAACAGACAACTTAAAGCATGGATCCCAAAGGGTGTTCCAAACGATGGCATATGGCAAACAGTGTGTCGAAATAACAGTGTCCTTGAGAAAGTGAAGCATGACACGTTATCACTATTTGGTCTGAATAGTGAGAAATCTGCACTAACATGGCCTGATATTGAAGACTCTGTTTCTGACTTTAGATGCAAATTGCGCAAGACCAAATATCTGTCTATTGCAGGAGATCACGTTTCATTGTCTGGCATGGCCCTAGATGAACAACTGGTAAACTTTGTAGATGAGGCTGGCAGACGACGAATCCACAAAATTAAAACAGATGTATTGCAATGCAATGCAGAAGACATGCCTGCAATGAGGCACCCGATCCCTGTAACTCCGAGTGAAAGGCAAAAGCTACATGGCATTGACAACATGACCATTGCGCAGATAGATGCTGAGATTAAGTCTACATTGGACATAATACCAGATGGAGTACAACTCCAATACTATTTGCAATTGTACAAAGCAGAAACTAAAAAAAAGAAAAAAGAATTTTTTGTCAATTTCTTGAATGAACTTAGAGATGCTGTGGTGAGTGACAGAACCACTGACATGCCATCAAGTGACATGTGTGATGACTGATCTTTATCTTCTTTTGATATCTACATCTATCTAGTGTGTTATAGTAATCATGTTCCCAACAAATCATCAATGGATGCTTACTACACAAGCCACTTTTCCACAGTCACGGTAACACTTGTTGTATAAAACGTACGGTGTAAGGGGTCTGGTACTTCTAGCTCGAAAGCCTCGATGGTGATCGAAGAACGTGCCACCCCTTGCAACAATAGCTGTATATTATATTCGAAAGTGTAAGTCGTATACATGTGGGCCACCACCATTGCTTTTTGCTAGTTGTAATTAACCATTTACCCTAAATATATATTTCAAACTACACGTATCCCAGCCAACATTTTATATCGGCCCAATATGGTTCACTATATCGGTCCAATATGTCCTTCCGATATCAGGTCGTGCGCTGTTTTGCAAACCGAGCCCACATCGGCCCAATGTCGATTTTCAATATCGGCCCAATGTGGGCAACCGTTATCGGACCGATATTGTTTACCATATATCGTTCCAATATGGGATTCCGATAAACCAAACCCACATCGGCTTACTGTCGATTTTCGATATCGGTCCAATATGAGCAACTGATATCAGCACGCATGCTCTTTGGATTTATCGTGAGAAAAGCGGAGATCCATGTCCTGTCTCTCTATAAGCTGATCACTTGATAATCAACACCGCGATCTATGTCCAACTATTACACATGTATGTCTGAAAATATATAATATGCAGGGTACATCTTGATGAGAAAGCAAAAATAGTCATCAAAGAGTGGCAACTATTCTCAGACCCGATGGCACATGTGGTATAAAATAACGAAGTAATTAAATTAATTCCACGGAAAATATGTCCAGTTCAAATAATATGTACTGAAGCAAAGCTATGTATTTTATGCCCATACGATCCCAGTATCTTGGTGATTTTATACTAAGACATAAACAAATGCCAAATCATTACCAGAGTTTTGGGAAGCAATTCGCGAAAACTAATGACAGAACCAAATTACACTCACAATACTATATGAATCCACATATATATGAGGTAACATTGCTATTAAATCATAGGTGCAATATTGTACTTCTTATCAGTTGTTAAACATGCAAAGATATATCTAATTTTACCTGTTACTTTTATTTTCATAGAAATCCATGCCAAACTTCTGTTATGTTAATGTTGTGTTTCTGCCAGCAATACTGGGTTCTTTGTTTAAAATGGCGGAAATATTGATCGAGTGTAATACACAAACATTGGTCCTATATCGGACCGAAATCGGTAACACACAGTACTACAGATATCTGCCAAATATCTGGCGGATATGAGAAATAACTTTTTATAACTGTATCCAATTCAGTTTCAAGGCAATATATAGTCAAGAATGTGTACGCTATATATATTTTAGTATATGTACTTGTGCAGTTGAGCAAGTATTACAGACATCGGTTCTATATCGAACCGATATCAGTAAAACACGGTACTACAGATATCAGTCCGATATCTGGTGGATATAAGAAATACATTTTCATTGAGTGATTGTATCCGGTTCAGTTTCAAGGCATATAGTCAAGAATGTGTAAATATTGCATTATGTACTAGATACAAGAATTACAGACATCTGGTATATATCGGAGCGGTATCGGTAAAAGACAGTACTGCAGATATCGGTGCAATATCGGGCGGATAACTTTCATTGCATAATTGTATCCGATTCAGTTTCAAGGCAATATATAGTCAAGAATGTGTAAATATTGTATTGTGTACTACAGCAAGTAATACAGACATTGCCCAATATCGGGGCGGTATCGGTAAAGTACAGTACTGCATATATCAGTCCAATATTGGGCGGATATGAGAACTTTTCATTGCATAATTGTATCCGATTCCGTTTTAAGGCAATATAGTCAAGAATGAGTAAATATTTTATTATGTTCTTGAACAAGTATGACAGAAATCGGCCCTATATAGGACCGAAATCGGTAACACACAGTACTGCATATATCGGTTCAATATCGGGCTGATATTAGTAATCACTTTTCATTGCATAATTTTATCCGATTCGGTTTTAAAGGCAATATAGTCAAGAATGAGTAAATATTGTATTATGTACTTGAACAAGTATTACAGACATCGGCACTATATCGGACCGAAATCGATAAAACACAGTATTGCAGATATCGGTCCAATATCGGGTGGATATAAGAACTAACTTTTCATTGTACAATTATAACCGATTCAGTTTCAATGCAATATAGTCAAGAATGTGTAAATAGTGTATTATGTACATGTACTTACGTACATAACATAATTTATTTACACGTTCAGGAGTATATATAAATGTATATAAAACTACCTTTTTGGGGGTGTCGGCAACATCGACCGTGTTAACTGAGGGTACACCAGATGCTGAATATTTTTGACAGAATTTAAGGACAACAATTGTGTAACTCGTTTTCATAAAATTTGAATGAAATAGTGATGTATTTTTTACGGTACAACAAACTGAATTTTGAGAAAAATAGTTATGTTTTTTACACTGTTTTGTCTCGTCCTAAAAAATATTATTTAAAAATAAATGCAATTTGGTGAATTCTGCTAAAGTATAGCATGTTTTTCCTTTGTACGCTAAATACGTACCGGTTTACCGCCGTGAAAAGGCAAATTAACGAAGTTGAAATATGCAATGACATCAAATTTAGGGCGATGCAAAACTTTTGCTGTTGTGTATATATTGGTCCAATACAGTACCGATGTCTGTAATGCTTGGTCAAGTATACTCACGATCGTATATCGGAATAATATCGGTAAAACACGTTATTTATTGTTAACATATTCCGCTATCGGTCCAATATCGGGCTGATATAAGCCATAACTTGTAACTAGAAACCATACAGATATGAAATATCAAATGAAGGAAATGTATTTGTAACACACTGTCAGATGGCCCAAATTTACTATCTGAATAAAAATAACAAACGTTCTTATATCGGTCCAATATCGACAAGATATCGGAAATAGCGGCCCACATTACGCCTTTTTCCCGATATACATGTACTGATATTAGCTGGGATGCTGTCATGGGCATTCTTCAAAATTTTGTTTTACCAGTAATTATGATTATACATGTAATAGTGAGGCAGCTTGTTTGGATCTATACTGTTCAGTCAAATACATGATGTGCACTTTATGGATGGGTTAACATTGTTTAGTGCATTAGCCTATTAGTATAATTACTACCTCTAGACCACATAGACAGATGCTAATGTTGGAGGAAATGGGTATGTATTGTGTTGTAATAATACATTTTGTTGTTCATTTGTTGTACATACTAACACTAACTAATGCATATTAATGTATACCTGTACATGTATCACACTGGGGGCACAACTTTTAAAATTTGGCAGTCGTACTTAAAGGGAGATTAAATGGCTCAATGAGCGAAGTGGGGTATCAAAAATAAAATGATTTTAAAATTGGTGTCTAAGTAAAAGCATCAAATCTGGAGCGAGTACACCTTATTCGGGGCATTAACACGTATGTTAAATGCATATTTTTTGCAAATGAAAATACATTCCGAGGATAATATGTTGTTATTTTTATCCGCATTAGTTCACCTACACGTCGGTGATTGGACGTGTCTACTGGCTACTATCGTTTTTATTATGCGATTAGTCAATAAGGTCTTAGCAACGCTATGCTTATTTCCTAATTAAAGAATGTTGTCAGCGAAATCCTATCTTGACCCTCGAAGGTCAGGTTAGAAAATACCTTATTGATACATGATTTTATGTATTACCCTACATGTTTTAGGGATCCGACATACGTCAATGGTATAGTTTTAACATGTACATAATAATATAGCTGTATTTAGAATCTAAGCTTGTGACCAAACCATTTAATCTCCCTTTAAAACTATTGGTTTTCAGGACTTAAATATATTGTTTATTATGCTCTCCGAAATCAAGTGTTTAGAGCCACAAGTGATATTGGTCAATGCCTTGAACATACTAAGATGTCCATCGTGTTATACAAAAATACATTATTCAATAAAATATTTCATTAACAGGTTCATTCAGAATGTTTTGTTCGCCTGTATTTTCAGGCCTTAAACCGGGTACGCTAAAACAGGTGGAATCAGAAGAAGAGGAAAGGAAAAACCGTCGACAGGCTCTGAGGATGAAAAAGAGCAGGGCCATAAATGCCCTTATTAAGCTCACAGACAAATTAAAACTGGAGCAAGTCCTCGAGCCGGTCGAAACGTTGTTCGTCATAAAAGAGAAGGCCACTAACAGATTTAAGTACTGTGGTGATGGTGAGCTGCTGGACAACTTCATGAAAGGAAAGCCGTTGACTTCGTCGCTGCCAGCTAGAAAAAATCGCTACAGCTCGCTGGTAGCGTCGAAGTCGACGGAAAAAGTTGTGGAGCCGCTCACCCCACAGCAGTATAGGTATACATGCGGGGTGGGGTCCCGAAAGTCTCTTTCGGAAGAACAAAGAGACGCCCTCAATAACGCGAATGTTATTAGCACCGGCGCTAGTGTAGCATTCCAGGTTGACAGGTAAAGAAATTGTTATTATTCACAGAAATGGAACCAGCAGATGGTGTTAAAAATTATGGAAACTTTCAGGTCTCCAGATTAGCTGCATATTTGAGTATACATGTATACTCAGAAGCAATTACAATCATATTGATCAGACCATATACATACTCACACGATAGACTATAAACTCAGATGGAATATAATTTTGTCACCAATTTTAACACCGGCCAACATGACGAATGCGGCTATTGGCGTACGTTGCGGTGGGGGAGGGGGACTGGAATTATTTTGCAAATGCAAATACAAAACAAACATACTTTGTTTTTGAGACTCTGTGAAAAAATAGTTTGCTTCTGAAAAAGTGTAAAACATACAGTGGAACTTACACAATCCAATTTCTTCGCAGGTGTACACATTACACTATATGTGCAATGTAAGTAACGTGTGCGATAAAACAGTTGACTTTCTAACTCCTACAAGAAATGGTTTCGGCTCCAAAAAAAAAGATACATGTATTTTGTTTTACTTTTTTTTCAAAACAAAATTACTTTGTCGCGTGGTTAAATCCTAGAAACCGCCACACACCCTCATGATCCACTGGTTTCTCCCCTGCCTATTGTGAATGATTTACAAATTAATTTAAACCATTTCAGTATTCCACATAATGCCGGGCGGGGAGCAAGACGTGGCCTGTTTGGAAATATTCGGTTTGTATATTAATGCAATTTGTCATCAGGTCATGTTGGTATAGTCCTGGGCACCTGAATCATGCATCATGACTGGCTGACAATAAAAACAGTATCTAGGCTGATACTTTAACAATGAACATTTGAACATTCATTTTGGTCAGTAAGTGAAACGTCAATGTCACAATCTTATCATGATCGTTGATTAATAGTATATCAAATCGTACGTACATATATATGGCCACGCGAAGGTAGCTCGAGTTACTGGCAAATACTGCACAGAAGTATGTTACTTGGGATTGTTCCAATTATTTAGGATTGATTAATGATATCAAACGGCCTGCCAACAACTATTGTCATTTTAGGCAGGATCCACGTGCTCAGATCACACGTTTGCCTGTTCTGATGTGGGAAAATCCCAAAATCAGAACTGAGTATTTACAATAATACATTACAGTCTTGACATTACAATAACTCGACCTGGCGCCGATATTTCTGACTGAAAGGGCCAACTTGATCAAGGTGTTCATGATGTTTCAGACATAATTTACATAAAATTAGCCATTATCATGAGTACATGATTACTGTATATTGCAGGGGTAGAATTCGATGCAGGGGTGGTAGGAGCACAACAAGGTATGTATCACGATCCCCAATGAACATGCTTTGGCAAATGCAATAAAATAATTCACAACTTACACTGGCACCAGTCGATAGAATATACCATGCATAATAATTTGCATCGCCAATGATTTGATATTGTCTTCAATAGCCTTAGGTAATGTATGGGACGTTTTGTAGTTTGTTTCAAAATACGTTGAACGTCTCTCATTATTTGTGATACTCCTATGTCGCTATTATATTACATGTATACATCATGTACATTATATTAAAACATGAAGAGTTTTCTTAAAATATTGTACACGTACATGCAGAAAAATAATATTGGAGTACCATTAAGGTCATTGGTCGGTTTTGGTTTCCCCATGTAAAGTCTATGGAAAACTTTAAAAAACAACATTGGAATAGAATAATAGCTAGTGTCCCAAATAAACCACATGGAAATGACCAGTAAGCTTTTATGCAGGTCATGCTACCTGTAAACAAATCAGATACCACTGTAATTTGTGAATAACTGGCCTATATTGGTTTAACACGTATGTATGCACCTGTGTAGACAGGTGTGTAATGGAAAATTGTACATGTAAAACAGCAAAATATGGTTGTTATGTTCTAACTGCAGGGATGTGAGGATTCTTATAGGTGGCACAACATGCATTAGGACTTGAGCAACACATATACATGATTTATTTGTGCAGATAGTCGTTGCTTTATTCGGAGGTTTTTTTTCGAAGGTTTTTATATACTTTATATGGGGTTACAAGAACCGACCAACAGCATTAAAGCTACCTACTACTATTAATTAATAACTTATTCTGCTCATGATTAGGTTCTCCGCAGCCAACACACCGAACATTCCGCAGCGGCACTCGCAATCCAGACAAACTCCGCAGCTAGGGTCACCACCATCCTCGTCGTCGCCG
>JBEVXT010000018.1:0-2980 GCA_040505955.1 Sedimenticola sp.
TCTCTTTTACCGAAGTGGTGGATGTATACGCCTTCCGCATCGTCGTCGACAACCTCGACACCTGTTACCGGGTGCTTGGTCTGATGCACAGTCTCTATAAACCGGTACCGGGGCGCTTCAAGGACTATATTGCCATTCCCAAGTCCAATGGTTACCAGTCACTGCATACGGTGCTGTTCGGCCCCTACAGTATTCCCATCGAGATTCAGATTCGCACCGAGGCGATGCACCGCGTGGCTGAATCGGGGATCGCCGCCCACTGGCTCTACAAGAGCAGCGAGAGCGACGAGGAGTTGGCCCACACCGGTGCCGCCAACTGGCTCAAACATCTGCTTGAGCTGCAGCAGGGGGCGGGTGACTCGATGGAGTTTCTGGAGCACGTCAAGATCGATCTCTTCCCGGATGAAGTCTACGTCTTCACTCCGCGGGGTAAGATCCTGGTGTTGGCCAAGGGGTCGACGGTGATCGACTTCGCCTATGCCGTACACTCCGATATCGGCAATGGTTGTGTGGCGGCAAGGATTGATCGGCGCATGGTGCCCCTGCGCAGCCGTCTTCACAGCGGCCAGACAGTGGAAGTGATCACATCAAAGACAGCCCACCCCAGCGCCGCCTGGCTCAACTACGTGGTGACCGGCAAGGCGCGCTCCAATATCCGCAGTTACCTGAAAAACCTTCATCGTAATGAGGCGGTTGATCTCGGGCGTCGCCTGTTGGAGAAGGAACTGGGTGCCAATAACGTCAAGCTCGACGAGATCTCAAAAATCAGGCTTGAACAGTTACTTGCCGACTTCAAGTTGAAGGATTTAGATGCACTGCTGGGTGAGGTGGGCCTGGGTAATCGCATGCCGCTACTGGTAGCCCGGCGTCTTCTTGATCGCGATGACGAAATGCCCAAGGATCTGGCCGGTGATATTTACAGCAATGCCCCGCCCCTGGCGATTCAGGGTACTGAAGGTATGGTGGTGAAATATGCCAAGTGCTGTCGGCCATTACCGGGCGATGATATCGTCGCCACCTTTCGACCCGGCTCAGGCATTGTCGTACACCGCCATGAGTGCAGGAATTTTAGTGAATTTCGCAAGGGAGCCAGCTGGCTCGATGTGCAGTGGGAAAAGAACCCTGCCGGTGATTTTACCACTGAGATAAAGGTTGAGATGGGTGACAAAAGAGGGGTGCTGGCCTCCCTCGCAGTAGCCATATCGGAGATGGGGTCAAATATAGAAAACGTCAATATGGGGGAGCGTGACGGTCTCACCTCCACCCTTGATTTTGTTATCACTGTTGATGACCGTGTTCATCTCGCAAAAGTGATGAAGCGCCTGCGCCATCAGAAACAGGTGATACGCATCTATCGGGCAACCGGTTAGTAAAAAGGAGTAAATAAAAAGCGATAAAAAGGGGTCAGTACCCTTTAATTGGCTACATATATAGTCGACGCGGCGTGGTGCTATGTAATTAAAGGGTACTGACCCCTTTTTACTCGGCGTGGTGCTATGTAATTAAAGGGTACTGACCCCTTTTTACTCTCCCCACAACTCACATCAGGAGTCACCATGACACGAGAAATTATCCGTACCGATAAAGCACCCCAAGCCATTGGCACCTACTCTCAGGCGGTCAGGGCTGGCACTACCGTCTATCTTTCCGGGCAGATCCCTCTGGTGCCGGAAACTATGGAGATGGTGGCGGGGGATATGGAAGCACAGATCCGCCGTGTATTCGATAATCTGCAGGCGGTGACTCGTGCTGCCGGTGGTGATCTTGCGGATATCGCCAAGCTTAATATATTCCTCACAGACCTTAGTCACTTTCCGCTGGTCAATCAGGTGATGGCTGAGTACTTTTCCGAACCCTATCCTGCCCGCGCCGCCATCGGTGTCGCCGCCCTGCCAAAAGATGCCGGGGTCGAGATGGATGGCGTGATGGAGTTGTAGAGTTGTTTTATCGATCTCTAAAGGTACTTGATTACCGCTGAAGCTTAGCCGGAAATGAACGCAAATAAACGCGAGTGTGATGCCAGACTTCTCTTCGCAGCCAGTATTAGCTCATTTTCTTCTATCATTGGCTGAGCATCGAGGGTAGTCATAAAAAAAGTTGGAGAGTCAAGATGGACTGTAGCTGGGATTACAGCGGCAAGTGTTGCATTGTAACCGGTGCCGCTGGCGGAATAGGGGCCGAATTGTGCCTGCTACTGGCACAGTCAGGCGCTGCAGTGATACTGGTCGACCGGGATGAGATCAGACTTGCCAGGGTGCTGGCAAAGTGTGCCGAAGCGGCGACGGCGGCACCCCTTACCATCCCGGCGGATGTCTCAAAAAAGGAAGATGTACAGCGTATGGTGGCTGAGTCGCTGGCTCATTTCGGGAAGATCGACTCACTGGTGACCAGTGCTGGCGTTCTCTACCGCAGCAAGTTTCTGGATATCGGTCTGGATGAGTGGGACGAAGTGATGGACACGAATGTCCGTGGTCTCTTTCTCTGCAATCAACTTGTCGTTGCAGAGATGCTGAAACAGGGTGGTGGCCGCATCGTCAATATCGCATCGGTGGCGGGACGCTCCATCAGCCTCATTGGTGGTGCTCACTACTGCACCTCTAAACATGCAGTTATCGGCATGACCCGTCATATGGCGCGTGAATTGTCTCAACAGGGTATACGCGTCAACGCCTTCTGTCCCGGCGCTACCAATACCCCGATGATCCATGACAACCTGGATGCTGAAGAGGTCAATGGACTCAAACAGCGAATTGCCCTGGGTCGTCTGGCCGATGCAGATGAGCAGGCACGAGTGGTGGCCTATATGCTTAGTGACGCCGCCTCCTACCTGAATGGCGCCTGTCTCGACAGTAATGGTGGATCGGTTATGCTCTAGGAGCCCATACCTATATAGGTTTGAAGTTGCGAAACATTGGAGTTAATTGATGGATATAGAAGAAAATGAAAAATCATACAAAGGACAATGCCTCTGTGGTTCAAT
>JBEVXT010000019.1:0-5344 GCA_040505955.1 Sedimenticola sp.
GCTCCTACGGGTGTCGCTTTTCCCGCTACTACAGACCAATCAGCCCCGGCCAGTCGGCCAGCTGGGAGAGTACGGTTCTCTCCCGCTCTCCATTGACCGGATCGACCATCAGCGCCGCCAACTCCTGGCGGAAGCGGGCCAGTGTGATGCTACCGCCAGCCTCATCCTCTGTCAGGCGCGCCATTCGGTACTCCTCCCACTCTGCCCGTTCCTCCCTGGAGAGGCTATCGGGCCAGTTCCTGGCACGATAGCGAAACAGCATTTCGGGAAGGCGCTGATCATCAAAGACCACTCCTGAGGAAGAGAGCGCTGAAGGCTCGCAAGCGCTGATCTGTTCAATGCGACGGCGATCCTCGTTACTGAAAAAGCCACCACCGTAGAGATTCTGATCAGGATCAGTGAGCGGGGGGAACTCCCGGGCCGAGTGGACGGCTTGGATCTTCTTCTCCAGTCCCGTACTATTTCGCAGCTGCTCCAGGTGCCTGAGCCCCGCTTCCCGATCGATCCCCCAGCGCTCGGCCGCTGCATCGGTCAAGGTGTTCATTGGAACCACTGCAGGGCTTTTGTTCAGATGAATGGTCTTCAGTGGTATCCGCTCGACACCTTCAGGCAGACTTTCGCGAGGGGTAAACAGCCGTTCAGTCAGGGTCTCCGTATCCAGGGTCAACAGTGATGACGGATCCTGCCGCAGATCGTAGACAATGACGCCGTTGGCGTTTTTCGGATGCTTTGCCAACGGCACAACCATGGCGATACAACCAACGGCGGCGGGATACATTGAGGAGGCGTGGAGCACAGGCTCCATACGCTGCAGATTGAGAAGATCAGCCATCTGGTGTTTATTCCGCAGACGTAACAGGTAATCAAACAGGCGCGGCTGCTTTTGCCGGATCAGTTTCGCCATGGCGATGGTGGCGTAGACATCGGAGAGCGCATCATGAGCCGCCTCATGGGCAATGCCGTTAGCCTCGGTCAGCTTTTCCAGCCGGAAAGTGGTGGTGACGCCGTCATCATGGGTGGGCCATTCGATGCCCTCGGGGCGAAGGGCGTGGGTCAGGCGCACCATGTCGATAATATCCCAGCGCGAGTTACCGTTCTGCCACTCCCTGGCGTAGGGATCGAAGAAGTTGCGGTAGAGGCCGTAACGGGTGAACTCATCATCAAAGCGGATCGAATTGTAGCCCAGACTGCAGGTACCGGGCCTCGCCATCTCCTGGTGAATCATGGCGAAAAACTCTGCTTCGTTAACCCCCTCCTCCAGCGCTTGCTGTGGAGTGATACCGGTCACCATGCATGCCCCTGGCTGGGGAAGCATGTCATCCGCCGGTTTACAGAACACCACCAGCGGTCTGCCGACGATATTCAGCTCTTCATCAGTCCGGATACCCGCAAACTGAGCGGCACGATCCCGTCGCGGATCGATCCCCCAGGTCTCATAATCGTGCCAATAAAAACTTAACGCCATCTCACCATCACCCTATAACTCACCGTTGTGAATAAAATGTAACCTGATTACCCCTAGAACTCAGCCGGAAATGAACGCAAATAAACGCGAATATGGCTCCCCACTGGCATAGTGTTTGGGCATTGATCCCTGACTAATAACCAAGAGCATGTTCTGCCGCTTTGCATTTGTAGGAGTGAACTTGTTCGCGATGGACTACGACACGTGCTCTTCGCGAGCAAGTTCGCTCCTACACCTGAGTTCCAGACTACCGTGCTAAATAGGTACAATGTAATTTGATCACCTATGATACCCATCTCACGGTAGTTGTGTCTGGCTCTATATTGGTGGCGAAGAGAATAATCGTAACTTCTCAAAAACTCCGTGCCACCTGGGTGCGTTTATTTCCGGCTAAATTTCAGAAGGCGTCCCAGTAAGGCTTATGCGCGGCACACTGCTGTAGCGTTTCGATTAATCGCCTGATCCGTACCGGTTGATAACGCCTGCTGGGGTAGACGGCATAGGCCTTTGTTGAGGGAATGGGTCGGTCAACCAGGATTGGGAGTAGCTTTCCCTCCCGCAGCTCCTGATAACAGAGAAAAGTAGGCGTGATGACTATACCAATGCCGGCAACAGCCGCCTGCAACAGAGCACTGCCACTATTGGATGACATGCGTGCTTTTATTTTGAATCGGCTCTGCCCATAGGGCCAGAGTGTCGAGGTGGGTGCATTGCTATAGATCAGAATCCGGTGTTCTCTTAACTCATCGACGGTTTTGGGCTCACCATGCCTCTCCAGGTAGTCCGGGCTGGCGCAGGTGATCAACCTGATTTCACTCAGCGGCTTGGCAATCAGTGTGGAGTCGTGAAGCTCGCCAATGCGTACTGCAAGGTCAAATCCCTCCTTTACCAAATCGACTTCCTGATCGTTCAGATCGAGATCCAATTCCAGATCGGGGTATTGCTCCATGAACTGATTAAAGACCGGCATCAGGTGTTGCAAGGTAAACGTCAGCGGAGCTGCAATGCGGATCTTCCCTTTTAGCTCATTCTGCTGCTCACTCACCAGGTGGTCAGCCTCTTCCAGATCCGCGAGGATCGGCAGACAGCGGTGATAGTAGACCTCTCCCACCTGGGTCAGGTGCAGCTTGCGGGTAGTGCGATGCAGCAGCTGCGCACCGAGATGCGCCTCCAGCTCCTTGATCCGTTTGCTGACCACGGATTTGGCGATATTCAAGTGGTCGGCTGCAGTGCTGAAGCTGCCGCGCTCCACCACATGAATAAAAGTCCGTATCGATTCAAGCCGGTTCATATCTTCTCCTCTGGGGATAAAGTGGGGTTAAGGCAGGATTGCACTCTCTTGGTATTCGTCCAGAAATAAAAAACGGAACGTGGAGAAAAGTTAACCTCTCACCAAGTCCGCGCCATGCGCTCTCTGTGATCCCATTTTTTAAATGGCTTAAGTAAGTAGTATTCAGGCCAAGAGATGATAGATATTGTTCTTTATATTAGAACAGTTATTTCGATTTTTCTTTATTTATCTTTAAAAAGTAATGTTCTAAATTATTTCCTATGAATTCACTCAGGCTTTATCTGCTACGCAACCGGAGTACCTGATGGGCAATCACTATCGAACAATTAAAAGTAAAATCAACGGCCTGGAGACCTCTGATGGGGCCGGTGTCAACCTGTTGCGCCTCATAGGAACTCCCCAGCTTGAGATGTTGGATCCCTTTTTGATGCTCGATGCCTTTCACTCAGATGACCCAGATGACTATATTGCCGGGTTTCCAGACCACCCCCACCGTGGCTTTGAAACGGTCACCTACCTGCTGGCGGGAAAGATGAAGCATAGGGACAATGCCGGGCATGAGGGCATCCTCGGAAGTGGTGGTGTACAGTGGATGAGTGCCGGCAAGGGCATTATTCACTCCGAGATCCCGCAACAGGTGGACGGATTGATGTCTGGATTTCAGCTCTGGATCAACCTGCCCGCCTCACACAAGTTTATGGATCCGCGCTATCAGGAGTTTGAGGCTGATGAGATACCCGTGGAACCACTGGCTAACGGTGGTACGATTAAGGTGATTGCTGGTGCCACCGCTGCAGGCACAAAGGGACCGGTAAGGCAGTTGGTGACGGAGATTACCTACATGGATATCCAGCTACCTCAAGGTGCTGAATATGAACTTGAGATTCCACAACACCTCAACGGTTTCATTCACAGTTTCTCCGGCTCATTTGAGGTGATCGGTGATGATGGCGGCGGTCAACAGACAAACCGGGGTATCAATCTACTTGGTGATGGCGAATGCCTGAAACTGCGCGGATCAGAAGATGACAACCGGCTGATTCTGTTGGCGGGAGAGCCTATCAATGAGCCGGTAGCTCGACGCGGCCCGTTTGTATTGAATACACAGAAAGAGCTAACCCAGGCATTTATTGATTATCGGGAAGGACGGTTCTGATGTCAGCGGGCAATAGTGAAACAACCTACGGATGGGTAGCCATCACCCTTCACTGGAGTGTAGCGCTCACCGTTTTCGCACTGGCGGGACTGGGGCTCTATATGGTCGAGCTTGATTATTATGATCCCTGGTACCGCAAAGTGCCGGATCTGCATAAGAGCATCGGAATCACACTCTTTGTGGTGATGCTGTTGCGTATCTTCTGGCGAACGGTCAATCCCGCACCCAGGCCGGTGGAGGGTGTTGCCGAGTGGGAGGAGAAGATTGCCAGCATCGTCCACAAGCTGCTCTATCTGCTGTTAATCGCCATTATGCTGAGCGGCTACCTGATCTCCACCGCCGACGGCCGCGCCATTGAACTCTTTGGGCTATTGGATATTCCGGCTGTCATCACCTCAATTGAGAATCAGGAAGATACCGCAGGGCTTATCCACTATACCCTGGCCCTGGCGCTGTTAAGCCTGGTGGGGCTCCATGCTGTAGCCGCCCTGAAACATCACTTTATCAATCGGGATAAAACACTGCTGCGGATGCTGGGTAAATAGTGATATGGATAGATATATTGTAACTATTCAGCACGATAGTCCTGAACTCAGATGTAGGAGCGAACTTGTTCGCGAAGAGCACGTTTCGTAGTCCATCGCGAACAAGTTCGCTCCTACAACACCTCTGTTCCACCAGAACTGTGGTTTTCAGGCTTTTGCTACAGAGCCAGTTTAAGGATAAAAAGGCACATAATGTGAGCTTATGTGTGCAAATGATTATTTTTTAACTCAGAAATGGCGCATTTTAGGGGTGAGCTGAATAGTTACCTATTTATTTTGATAAGTACAAACTTGGGATAAGGAGAACACCATGAAAAAACTACTACCACTGCTACTGCTGTGGGCCATTGCCCTGCCTGCATCGGCGGCTGATTATGTTATTGATACCCGCGGCGCTCATGCATTTATTCAGTTCAGGATAAAGCACCTGGGTTACAGCTGGCTCTACGGCCGCTTTAACACCTTTTCAGGTGGCTTCAGCTACGATGAAAATAGCCCGGAAGCATCCAGGATCACAGTAGAGATCGACACCGCCAGTGTCGATTCAAACCATGCTGAGCGCGACAAGCACCTTCGCAGTAAAGATTTTTTAAGTGTCGGCAAGTTCCCAAAATCCAACTTTGTCAGCACCAAATACCAACCCCTGGGCGACGGAAAAGCAAAACTGCATGGCAAATTCACGCTTCATGGAGTCACCAAAGATATCGTCATCGATGTGGAGAAGATTGGTATGGGCCCCGATCCATGGGGTGGCAAACGGGCTGGATTCTACGGCACAACCACTCTTGTGCTAAAAGAGTATGGCATCAACAAAGATCTGGGGCCGGCATCAACAGAGGTGCATCTTGAACTGTCGCTGGAGGGCGTTCAGAAGAGATAACCTGATC
>JBEVXT010000020.1:0-2354 GCA_040505955.1 Sedimenticola sp.
GATGCTGATCAGCTTTAGTATTCCACTGTCTTTCCTTACTACCTTCCTTTGGAGTACGGTTAGTGTATGACTGCTCTGTCAGAATGGTGGGAACGGGAAGTTCTTTTTTATGTTGGCGGGTGCTATCGAGGACACCCATCACTAATACAGCCAAAAAGACAGGATCCCCATCATCTTTGCTGAGCTAATTGATGGGTGTCCTTTTGTTTTTCGCTCAAGCACTTGGCGTAGCGAGGACTGGCGGATGTACAAATAGGCCTGGCGCTTGAGGTGTCTGGCGTGGACTTTGCCGTGTGGATCAGATGTCATGCGTGTAATGCTCCGTTGTGAGCCGATTTTGAGGCGCTTGTTACCATGGAAGCCATTACGTCAATAATGCCACCACGTAGCGATAATGAGACGCGTGCCGTATCGAGTGGTGTGGAGCAGGTATGCGTCGCGTTGAGCAAGGACGGGCACGTCTGTGTCCATGCGAGCATGCTATGGCGCAAAAGTACGTTCAGGCCAAGTTCACCACCGGCCCGAGGGGAATGCTCGATGCTCTGCCTGCGTAACATCTCGTAGGTACTCATCGTTGTATCGGTGGGTCGTGTCTCGACGGGAGTGTTCATCGGCGTTTTTTTTCCGCCCGAAGCAGGGCGCGCTCGATACTACGTGGGTGCACCTGGATGCCAAAGGTTGTTTCGACCAGCGCAGCAAGTTCAGCGGGTGCAAGGGTCGTATCATTGCTGTACTCGCCACGTAGATACATCACAATCTCATCGGTGAGCTTGTGCCCACCGTGTGGACCGCGCTTCTTCGGAAACAGTCCTGCCAGTCCTTCGCACTGCCAGGCCGTGCGTGCCTCGTAGAACGAGGGGCGCGAAAGGCCAAAGGCTGCTGCTGCCGCACTCACCGAATACCCCTCCTTTTCCACCCGACGCAACATCTCATATTTAACCTGCAACAGGTCGTGCGGGTCGAAGAAGTCGAGTTGCAGGAACGGCTCGTCGGTAACGGCCTCCGGACGGCGGTGCAGCACCCCTTGTGCGCGTAAGCTTTGTTGCTTTGGGTTGGAGCGCGGCAGTTTGGTCATCGGGTTATTTCTCCGGTTAAGTGTTATATGAATTATGTCCATTGGTGGGTTATTGTCAAGCTATATTTCTTTATACAATGCGCATATAACAGCTGTCACAAACTATTTATTCATATTTATAAATATAAATGACATTATTTGCTTTACATTTACGACGTAATTTACCTGACACCGCCATCTTCTTCAGTGGTGCTGCTTGGGTCACAAAGATTTTCCAGTAGTTTGATTAGCGCAAGCAGGTCTGCCGGTCGAAAATGTGCCTGTCCAGCCGATAGGGTGACGAAAGGATCGACCGCACCTGCGTCCGTCCAGTCTGCAGGTAACGCTTTAAGTGCGCCTTGATCATCGTAGAAAAAGACTCGGAACTCACCCCAGGTCTGTCGCAGTGTCAATAATTCAAAGCAACGACCGAACAGCGGATGGAATGGATGGGTAACTTCAATAAGTTGCTCTTTACCTACGGTACTGGCTGTAGTTGATGGCTTTTGACAAGCGCATGGCGGAAACCGCCGCCCACCTGGTCGACCATCTCTTCCCACAGGTACCGGTAAGGCAGTGGGTGATTACCCTGCCGAAGCGGCTGCGCTACTTATGTACAGGATGTACGGTATGCCACGGGTGCATGGATGCACAGGAGTGGCGATGCTCCAGGATGCAGAACTGACCGGGCGCATCCTGCAAGTTGGATTACGGGTCATAGAGCGTACCCTGCGTGAGCAGTGTCCTGATGCCCCACCTGTGGCCAAATACGGAGGAGTCACCTACATCCACCGCTTTGGCTCATCGCTCAATGCCCACCTCCATTTCCATAGCTGCATGATCGACGGCCTTTTCGCCCAAACAGAAGAGGGACTGCAGTTCTACGAAGCCACTGGATTGAGTGATGAAGTTATCCAGCAAGCCCAGAAAAAGATCAGAAAACGGGTATTGCGTCTGTTCGTTCGGCGTGGATTGCTCTCATCAGACGATGCACAACAGATGCAGACATGGCAGAACGGAGGCGGCTTCTCACTGAATGCTGAGGTAAGGATCAATGGGGCAGATCGGCAAGGGCTGGAGCGGCTGTTTCGTTACTGCGCCCGGCCAATATTCGCAGGTGAGCGGCTCTGCTGGCAGGAGCAGGATGAGATGCTTATCTACCGCCTGCGAAAACCCCGGCATGATGGTCAAACCCTGTTGCGGCTGACCCCGATGGAGTTTCTTGACCGGATTGCCTTGCTGATACCGCCACCCAGGCGGCATCGGCATCGCTACCATGGAGTACTGGCACCCAATGCAC
>JBEVXT010000021.1:0-2958 GCA_040505955.1 Sedimenticola sp.
CGGATCAGCTCTGCCTGGAAGGGCTTAAGCTCCTCTTCCCGACGGTAACGTTTGACTGCCTTCTTGCGCTCCTTTTTAAGCGCCGCAGCCTCAGAAGTGAGAGCGGCCAACTCGTTCTCATCAGCCTCCTTGGCCTCCTTCGTGCTCGTGCCCTCGGCCGCTTCCACGCTCGCGTCTGCCACCTGATCTTCAGCGGGATTCTCGACCTCAGCCAAGCCCTCTTCTTTGTTCTCACTACTATTTTCAGTCATAACCGGTGATCCTGATTTATTACTGTGTAAGACGGCCAATGCAGCCCTCATTACCGCCCATGGCGCTCACACGAAGCACCCCCAAGCAAACTGTGACATTCTATGCTCAATAAGCATGAATCTCACTCGCTACGCATGGATCAATTGCTCCATATCAAATAACCAGAGAGATGGAGCGCGTATTACAACAGAACAAGGCCGCTTGTAAGTTAATATCGGTAGGCAGACTCGACATTCTCACGAGTGAGCACGCCATAGATGCGGTGAATTCCGGGAGCGTTCATGCGCTCGACATAGAGCGCACCCACCGCACGCTCATCGAGCTGCTCCACCGCCTCTTGGAGATCCGCCTGCAGAGGCACCGGTGCCACATCAAAGCGCCTCCCCGGCATCGCTATCAGATCCACCTCTGCAACCGCCGGATCCTCCTGAAGAAGGCGCGCAAGGTCAATGGCGGCAAGCAGACTCACCGGCCCTTCATCCCCTTCGACCAGTATCCACTCAGGATGGGCGTCCAGGGCATTTTCCGCCTGCTCCCTGCTGATACGGCGCGGCAACTGCGAGAAGGACTTCTCCATCACACCGGCAACCCCGATACGGCGCAGAGTCTGCAGCACCGGGTCGGTGGTATAGTCCATCCCGGCTGCCTTGAGCATGGTGATAAAGAGTGACTCCTTGCGGAACAGTTCGCCAGCGGTGAGGCCCGCCACCACAATCACCAACATCCCCGGCATGATGATCTGGGGCGAATGGGTCAACTCCATCATCGCCGTCAATGCCGCCAGAGGGGCCTGCAGGCCAGCCCCCATCATCGCCCCCATACCAAGCAACGCATAGAGACCGACATCCACCAGCCCCCCGCCTGAGACCTGGTTCAACAACAGCCCCACAGCGCTCCCCAGGCAAGCGCCGATAAACAGCACCGGCCCAATATTTCCACCGGGAATACCCAGGCCGATACTGGCAACGGTGGCAAACACCTTGGCCGCCAGCACCAGCAGCAGCAAGCCGATGCCGATCTCACCCATCAGTGCGGAGTTCACCGTATCGTAACCCACCCCCATCACCTGAGGGGCGACCAGCGCCACCAGGCCCACCAGCAAGCCCGCCAGACCACAGCGCTGGATATACGATAGCCGCTTTGACCGCTCTACCGTCATCTCCAACAGATGAATAAAGAGGGATGAGAGAGCACCCACTGCGAGGCCAAGAAGAATAAGCAGGGGTATTTCGCCCAGAGAGCCAAGCTGCAGGTCGGGAACGGTGAAAGCGGGAGCGCCGCCAAGCACCGCAACGGAGACCACCGTCGCACTGACGGCGGCCAAAATCACCGGAATAAACCCGGCCACTGTGTACTCCTGCATCACCACCTCAAGAGCAAAGATAACGCCCGCCAGAGGCGTGTTGAACGAGGCTGCAATGCCAGCGGCGGCGCCGCAACCGACCATGGTGCGAATGCTGTTGTTGGGCAGGGCCAGATACTGGCCCAACAGACTGCCGGAAGCGGCGCCGAGAAAGATATGAGGGCCTTCGCGCCCCACCGAATGGCCGCTGATAATAGCTACTGCTGCACCAAAAAACTGCTGGATGAAGGAGCGCAGGGTGAGATAACCCTGGTGGTAAGCCAGCCGCTCCATCACTCCGGGAACCCCTAACACCGGGATACCCTTACGCTGCCGGGAAAAGGCCCAACCGATGGCGAGACCGCCCAACAGCGGCATCAGCAGGCGGGCCCAGTAGGGAAGGGACTCAAAACTCTCCGCATGATCTCCCGGCAGCAAGCCCCGCTGAATCGCTTCGACGCTGACACGAAAGAAGACAATCGTCCCGCCCGCCAGCAAGCCGGTGAACAGCCCCAGTAACGCCAGTTGGATCAGGGCATCCGGGCGGGAGAGGTGGAGGCGCAAGCGCTCAAGGGCTTCACCAACCCACGCAAACAGCCTCTCTTTGCTATTATCAGCACTCATTGCGTGGACATATTACACGATTAGCCCTTCCCTGCTGCACCCCGGCGTACTAAATTAGCCGCCATGAAATGTGATGACGCCAAAGCCTACCTTACCGCCACCGAACTGGAGATCATCGACAGACTCCTGCCCCTTGAAAACACTGACGTATTGGAACTGGGCTGCGGTCGCGCCTGGATGACACGACTGATCGCCGAGAAATACCACCCCCTGCGGCTGATCGCCACCGAGGTGGATCGTACCCAGCACCAGAAGAACCTGCAGATCGACGACCTTCCCGGTGTCACTTTTGTCTACGGCGGCGCCGAGGTGATCGACCTGCCGGATCGATCCATCGACATCGCCCTGATGCTGAAGTCACTTCATCATGTACCGACGGCGCTGATGGATCAGGGGCTGCATGAGGTGGCCCGGGTGCTCAGACCCGGTGGGATGCTCTATATCTCAGAGCCGGTTTATGACGGTAGTTTCAATGAGATTCTAAAACTCTTTCACGATGAGAAAGAGGTGAGGGAAGCCGCCTACGGCGCCATCTGCAGCGTGGTGGTGAGTGGCCTGCTAGAACTGTCGGAGCAGATCTTCTTCAACTCACCCGGCCACTACCGGGACTTTGCCCATTTCGAGGAGCGGATGCTCAACGTCACCCACACCGATCACCAGATCGATGATGCGCTCTACCGCCGGATCAAAGCCGCCTTTATGCAACACATGGGTGAAGACGGCGCCCACTTCCTCAAGCC
>JBEVXT010000021.1:3058-6161 GCA_040505955.1 Sedimenticola sp.
GTCGCCATGGAATTGGGTACCAATCCAGGCATTGGTGCCTCACCTCTTCAGCTTAATCACCAGGCTGTTGATTTTATTCTTGGCCAAGCGGGTGCGCAGACTGTTGACTTGATTGCGGGTGTAGGGGCCGCTGCGCACACGATGGAAGGTATCACCGTCATTGATGATTACTTTCTGGATCTCCGCTTCCAGACCGACCAGGGCCATGCTCGCTTTGAGGCGGTCGGCGTCCGAGAGTTTTCTGAATGAACCCATCTGCAGCATGTAATCAGCAGCGCTGATTTTTACCACAGGCGGTTTCACCACACCCCCCGGAGCCGCCTTTGGCGGTGCAACCTCTTCCGGCTCCGGATCGGGCACCACCACCTCCATCTCCGGCAGGATGGTGTAGAAATCAAAACGCGGCTTTGGTACGGAAGCCTCTTCTTTATTGCTCTTCCTGGTCTCTTTCTGCTGTTTTTTCGCAGTCGCTGCTAGTGATGCCCAAGCGGGTTTGGTGGGCGCATATTTCAACCACACTATGCCGCTCACCAACAGCCCCAGCAGCAGCCCGGCAAGAAACCAGACGCCACCGGAAACCGGGGTTTTTTTACCACCCTTTGGTGAGTTCGCCCGGCTTTTATAGTCCCTCGCCACTTACATCTTCTCCGGTGCCGACACACCCAGCAGATTAAGCCCGTTCTTCAATACCTGTCTGGCTGCCAGAACCAACTTGATGCGGGCGTCCCGCAACCCATCATCCTCCACCAGGAAAGGGTGGGCGTTGTAGTAGGTGTGGAAATCGTTGGCCAGCTCGCGCAGGTAGTGGGTAAGCTGATGCGGCTCCTCATTGAGGGCCGACAGCTCCACCACCTCGGGATAGCGGGCCAGACTCTTCAGCAACTCAAGCTCATGCTCCTCCGTGAGGCGCTCCAGATTGCCGGCGCCTTCGCTGATCTCGACATTGATGCCCTTCTCCGCCGCCTGGCGCAGCACGCTGCAGACCCGAGCATGGGCGTATTGCACGTAGTAGACCGGATTGTCGCTCGACTGGGATTTGGCCAGATCAAGATCAAAATCGAGGTGCTGCTCACACTTGCGCATTACATAAAAGAAGCGGGCGGCATCCGCACCCACCTCCTTGCGCAGCTCCCGTAGGGTCACGAAAGAGCCAGAACGGGTGGACATGGGCACCTTTTCACCGCCACGATAGAGGTTGGCGAACTGCACCAGCAGCACGTCCAGCTTGGACGGATCATCCCCCACTGCCTCCATCGCCGCCTTCACCCGGGGAATATAGCCGTGATGGTCGGCGCCCCAGACATCGATCACCCGGTCGAAGCCGCGCTCCAACTTATCCATATGGTAGGCGATATCAGAGGCAAAATAGGTGGTCTGACCGTTGTCACGCACCACCACCCGATCTTTCTCATCACCATAATCGGTGGACTTGAACCAGAGGGCGCCGCCCTTCTCGTAGACATGGCCGCTCTCACGCAGACGCTCAATCGTCTTGTTGACCGCCCCCGACTCGGTGAGGCTGCGTTCGGAGTACCACTGGTCGTACTTCACCCCGAACAACCCCAGATCATCACGGATATCATCGAGGATAGTGTTGATCGCCAACTCGAAGACGTAGCGGTAGCGGTTATCCCCCAGCAGCCTCTTAGCCTGATCAATCAGATCGTCAATATGCTTCTCTTTATCGCCGCCGACAGGCTCGTCGGCAGTGACGCCAGCGAACAGCTCGGCCACGCTCTGTCGATAGTCATCTCCATGCTCACGATGAAGCGTGGCGGCGATATCCCATATGTAATCACCACGGTAGCCATTGGCCGGGAAACTCAGCGACTCGTCACACAGCTCCAGGTAGCGCAGCCAGACACTGACGGCGAGGATATCCATCTGCCGACCTGCATCGTTGACATAGTACTCGCGGTGCACATCGAAACCGACGGCAGCCAACAGATCCGACACCACCGCACCATAGGCGGCGCCACGGCCATGACCGACGTGGAGGGGGCCGGTGGGATTGGCGGAGACAAACTCCACCTGTACCCGCTTGCCCTTGCCCAGATCGCTACGACCAAAGCCGTAACCCCGGGCAAGTATCTCAGGCACCAGGGAGTGGTAGGCCCCCTTTGCCAGATAGAAGTTGATAAAGCCGGGACCGGCAATCTCCACCTTATCCACCAGATCATTGGCAGGAAGAGCGGCCACCAGCTTTTCGGCAAGATCACGGGGACGGCTGCGGGCCGCCTTGGCCAGCACCATCGCCACATTGCAGGCGAAATCCCCGTGGCGGTTATCACGGGCGCGCTCTATCACCGGCTGGGGAATCGTATCTGACGGAATGACACCCTCCGCAGCTAAATTCTCAAGGGCAACGGAGACCATCTGCTGAATCTGGGATTTCATCTTCTACCTGAAAACAGTGAAAAAACAAGAACCGGGAAGGATAGCAGGAACCCTTATGTTTGATAACCGTCAATCGCACCTTTAGCATCACAATCAAGAACTTCCTAAAGCGCTCTCGCTGCCAGCCGCTATGCTATACATATTGGAGGGCTGCACAGCAATCCCGCCGAGCCGAGTAGCGGACAGAGATAAACAAAGTAATAACGGTGAAAAATTCTCCCCGACAATCAATACCTGTAGCGTCGATATTATCGCGATGCGGGGTTGCCTGCCTCATCTGGCTGGCACTCTCCACTTCCGCCGCCTGGGCTGTGGATACCGAACTGCACAACGAACCGATCACCCCGATCCAGCAAACCGTCGAACTTGACCCACTCAAAGTGTCACTGGGCCAACAGTTGTTTCATGAGCCCCGCCTGTCGGGTGATAACACCATCTCCTGCGCATCCTGCCACCCGATCAGCAGCGGCGGCATGGATGGCCTGCCCCGTTCGGTGGGCGTCAAGGGCCGCCTGGGAACAATCAACACTCCCACCATTTTTAACAGTGGCCTTGCCTTTGTTCAGTTCTGGGACGGTCGTGCAGCCACCCTGGAGGCACAGATCGACGGCCCACTCCACAACCCGCTGGAGATGGATGGCAACTGGGACGACACCCTTTCCAAACTACGAAAAGACCCCACCTATCCAGGTAAGTTTGCAGCAAT
>JBEVXT010000021.1:6261-11270 GCA_040505955.1 Sedimenticola sp.
ATTGACCAGGAGACCCACTCGCGTCTGCTGCAGCAGATATACCAGCTTAAATCAGCCAACAGCCAGGCGAATGAAGAGCTTATCCGCACCCTCTCCGGTCTGAAATCCCACTATGACACGCTGGTAGAGGCGACCTCCCATCTGCAGCAATCAGCAATACAACTGCAACGTTCAGCCACTGACCGGCTTGACGGGGTGTTGGATAACGAGTTGATCAAGGTAATTGAGGCGATCACCACTAAACAGGTGGCTATCGAAGAGATCAAGTCCCACCATGCCGTACTGAGAAACTCCATCAACTACCTGCCGCTGGTCGTGGAAAATTTTATCAGCGGACTGAATGCCGCTGAACGTAACTCAGGAATCAGCCACGCCGCTCACAGTCTCCTCCACCACCTACTCTCTGTCAGTATCAACAATCACGCTGAACATCTGCACGGCGCTCATCAAGCAATCGATATGCTAAGAGCTAAGCAGAACATTTTGGAACAGGCCTCTCTGCAGCAGTTACAAAGCCTGCTCACCCACGCCGGAATAGTAATTGAGTACAAGGGGGATGTAGACAACCAACTGGCAGGGGCTGAACGTGTCCCGCTGGAACAAAATATCGACCGGATCCACGTCACCTATCAGGCGTACTATCAAAGCCGTGAAGCCCAGGCGGACACACACCGGGCGCTGCTCTTCAGCGCAGCCGCCCTGCTTCTTATCGGTGCTCTCGTTGTCTTTGTGCGACTGCGGCGCACCTCCAGTACGCTGAATAAGGCGCTGACAGAGCTCAACTTTCAGAAATTCGCTCTCGACCAACACGCCCTAGTGAGCGCCACCGATGTGCAGGGCAACATCACCTACGTCAATCAACGGTTCTGCGAACTGAGCGGCTACACACCTGAAGAGCTGATCGGACACAACCACCGCATCATCAAGTCCGATGCCCACAGCAGGCTGTTTTTCAGCAGCATGTGGCGCATCATCACCAAAGGTGAAGTGTGGCACGGCGAAGTGAAGAACCGCGCCAAGGATGGCAGCCACTATTGGGTCAGCTCCACCATCGTCCCGTTTCTTGACGATAAGGGAAACCCTTTTCAGTACATATCCATCCGCACCGACATCACCGAGCGCAAGCGGATGGAGGAGGTCATGGCGAAAAACCGCCGCTTCCTCCAGGGAGTTACCGACAGCATGGGAGAGGGAATCTACGCTCTGGATGCCAAAGGCATCTGCACCTATCTCAACCCGGAAGCAACCAGACTGTTCGGCTGGCCGGAGGATGAGCTACTGGGGCAGGGAATTCATGATCTTACCCACACCCGTACCGCCGATGGAAAACCTCTTCCGGCATCACAGTGTCCG
This sequence comes from Sedimenticola sp., assembly GCA_040505955.1. Lineage (GTDB taxonomy): Bacteria > Pseudomonadota > Gammaproteobacteria > Chromatiales > Chromatiaceae > Vondammii. Next base: position 7,615 of record JBEVXT010000021.1, read on the forward strand.
ATCATGATGACCACCACCAGCGGCGAAACCTTCCGCTCCGACAACGAGCTGTTTCAGCGCAAGGACGGCACCACTTTCCCCGCCGCCGTCACCTCCGTTCCACTGCGTGATGGAGATGACATGATCGGTTCAGTAACGGTTTTTCAGAACATCACCCTGCGAAAAAGGGCAGAGCGAGAGATGCAGGAGGCACGAAAGATTGCTGAGGAGGCGAGTAAGGCAAAGGGCGATTTTCTCGCCAACATGAGCCATGAGATACGCACACCGATGAATGCCATCATCGGCCTCTCTCATCTGGCACTGCAGACCGACCTCAACTCCCGGCAGAAAAACTATATCGACAAGGTGCACCGCTCCGCCGAATCCCTTCTCGGCATCATCAACGATATTCTCGACTTCTCCAAGATCGAGGCAGGCAAGATGGATGTGGAGGCGGTGGAGTTCCGCCTTGAGGATCTCCTCGACAACGTCGCCAACCTGGTGGGGCTGAAGGCGGAGGAGAAGGATCTTGAGCTTCTGCTCTATGCCGACCCCGAGGTGCCCACCCATCTGATCGGCGACCCCCTGCGTCTTGGCCAGATACTTATCAACCTGTCCAATAATGCCGTGAAATTCACCAGCGAAGGGGAGGTGGTGATACGCATTCGCCTCAGGGAGTCCCTGGAGACCCAGGTCAGACTGGAGTTCTCAGTGCAGGACAGCGGCATCGGGCTGACGCCTGAACAGCAGGAGCGACTGTTCCAGTCGTTCAGTCAGGCGGACAGCTCCACCACTCGCAAATACGGCGGCACCGGCCTTGGTCTGGCCATCAGCAAGCAGCTGGTGGAGCTGATGGAGGGTGAGATCTGGGTGGAGAGCGAAGAGGGTAAGGGGAGCACCTTCCTGTTTCATGCACTGCTCGGCAGGCAGATGGATATTAAAGAGGAGCCCCTGCCCCCGGCCGCCAGGGATTTGGAGGGACTGCACATACTGGTGGCGGATGACAACGCCACTGCGAGGGAGATCCTCCAGCAGCTTCTTCAGACTTTTCACTTCCGCGCCGATTGCGTCAATAACGGCGAGATGGCGCTAGCGGCCGTGGAGAAGGCGAGTGCCAGCAATGATCCCTACCGACTGATAATGATGGATTGGCGAATGCCCGGCATGGATGGCGTAGAGACCGCACACAGCATCCATCAGCTTCCCAATTTAGAGACACTGCCCACCGTCATCATGGTCACCGCTTACGGCAGGGAGACACTGATCGAAGCCACCGGCGAAGATAAATCGGAGACCATCCTGACCAAACCGATCACGCCATCCACGCTGCTCAACGCCATCATGGGAGTATTTGGCGGCGGCACCGTCAGCAGCAGCCACTTCAGCGGGCGTCATGAAGAGGAGCTGGACGCGATCACCCTGCTGCGCGGCGCCCAGGTGCTGCTGGTGGAGGATAACGAGATCAATCAGGAACTGGCCCTTGAACTGCTGTCGAGAAACGGCATCATCGCCGACCTTGCCAACAACGGCCGGGAAGCGCTGGATATGATCTCCGCTAAAGAGTACGACGGCGTACTGATGGATGTGCAGATGCCGGTAATGGACGGCTACACCGCCTGCCGCGAACTGCGCAGGCAAGAGCGCTTCAAGAACCTGCCGGTGATTGCCATGACCGCCAACGTAATGAGCGAAGATCTGGAAAAAGCCAGGGCGGCGGGAATGAGTGACCACATCGCCAAACCGATCAACATCCACGACATGTTCACCACCATGGTGCGCTGGATCACCCCATCACAACCGCCAACAACGGCGCCGAAAGCCACCACCCATGACCATAACGAGGAGATCCCTGATCTGGATGGCATAGATACCAACACAGGACTCGCCACCACCCAGGGAAATCCGGTCCTCTACCGCAAGATCCTCAGGCGCTTCCTCAACAGCCAGGGGGAGTTCAGCGCCCGTTTCCGCCAGGCATTTGAAGAGGAGCGCACGAGCGCTGAACGTGAGGCACATACGCTGAAAGGGGTTGCCGGTAACATTGGCGCGGTGGGAATACAGACCGCCGCCACCGCCCTGGAGAGTGCTTGCAGCAAAGGGGCTGACAGCGAACAGCTGGAAGCACTGCTTCTACAAACTGAAGAACAACTGAAACCGGTAATCAGCAGCCTGGCTAAATGGCTGACTCCCTCAGATAACGGCAAGGTGAGCGCAGGTGATGTATCTGTCAACAAAGAGCGGGCTGTGGGCCTGCTGCTGCAGATGCATGAGCTGCTGGAGGACGATGACACCGATGCCGGCGATCTGATCGATGACCTGACCGACGCCATGGGAAAAAGCAGCACACTGGAGCGGCTTGCCCGGCTAATCGGAGATTATGAGTTTGAAGGGGCGATGGAGATTATCACCCAGTTGCAGGCATCACTGGAGCAGTAACCGGTGAAAACAGCAGGAAGCAACTGATGTGCTAATGTTTAGCTGACAAGGCTGCACAAGCCGCGAAGCAAGTGATAAGTGATCGGACAATAGAACGACGATGAGCGAACTGAACGAAAAACTGACAGTGCTGGTGGTGGACGACACACCGGAGAACATCGATGTGTTGCGCGGCGTACTGAAGGACGAGTACAAGGTAAAGGCGGCGGTCAGCGGTGAAAGAGCACTGAAGATCGCCAATGGCGAGAACAAGCCAGACATCATCCTCCTCGACATCATGATGCCTGAGATGGACGGTTATGAAGTGTGCCAACGCCTCAAGAGTGATATCACCACCCGGCAGATACCGATCATCTTTATCACCGCAAAAAACGATATCGAATCTGAACGGCGCGGCCTGGAACTGGGTGCCGTCGACTTTCTCGGCAAACCGATCAGCCCCCCCATCGTCAAGGCGCGGGTACACACCCACCTGGCACTCTACGACCAGAGCCGCACCCTAGAAAACCGGGTACGCGAACGCACCGCCGAGCTTGACGCCAGCCGCCTGCAGATCATCCGCCGCCTCTGCCGCGCCGCAGAATACAAGGACAACGAGACCGGCCTTCATGTTATCCGCATGAGTCACTACGCCCGCCTCATCGCCGAGGGTCTCAACCTCCCCACCGAGACGGTCAACACCATCTACAGCGCGGCGCCGATGCACGATGTCGGCAAGATAGGCATTCCCGACAGAATCCTTCTCAAGCCCGGTAAACTCGACACCGAAGAGTGGCAAAAGATGATGCAGCACACCACCTACGGAGCGGAGATCATCGGCGAGCATGACTCGGCCCTGCTGATCATGTCCCGCACCATCGCCCTCTGCCACCACGAAAAGTGGAACGGTACAGGCTATCCCAACGGACTGGCTGGAGAGGATATTCCACTGGAAGCACGGATCGTCGCCATCGCCGATGTCTTTGACGCACTGACCAGTGAACGCCCGTACAAAAAAGCCTGGCCGGTGGAGAAAGCGGTAGCCGTTATCCAGGAAGATGCCGGCAGCCACTTCGACCCTCATCTGGTTCCGATCTTCATGGAAAAACTTCCCGAGGCGCTGAAGATCAAGGAAGAGTATATGGACAGGTTTAAAGAGAACGAGGATTAGTTGGCAGTTGGCAGTTGGCAGTTGGCAGTTGGCAGTTGGCAGTTGGCAGTTGGCAGTTGGCAGTTGGCAGTTGGCAGTTGGCAGTTGGCAG
>JBEVXT010000022.1:0-12754 GCA_040505955.1 Sedimenticola sp.
ATGGTAATTAATACAAAATGAGCAAATAGCTCTTGCTTCACTGTACGCTCCCCGCGTCCATGAAAATCATCTACGACAATCATATCTTTAACATTTCTGCTCGCAAGCAGGCGGAGGCGCTGATCGAACGCCAGAACCGCGCACGTCAGGCGATTAGCCAATGCAACGGCATCCTGGTGCGAAGCCGAAGTGAACAGCCGTTGCTGGAGGAGAATTGCCGCATCATTGCCGATATCTGCGACTACCCCTGCGTCTGGATCGGCATGCGGGAAGGGGGCGAAACGGGAACCTTGCGGCCCACGGCTTGGGCGGGGGATATGAGCGATTTTGTTGCAAACATCACTATCGATCCGGCAAGCGAAGAACTTAGCCACTGCCCGACCAAAAGGAGCCTCAGAACATCACAGCCGGAGTGGCAGTGGGAAATCGAAGGGGATGAGGAGTTTGCTCCCCGTGCCCTGATCAAACAATTTAAGCGGGACGGCCTGCACGCCTATCTTGCCCTGCCGTTGAAGGAAGAAGACAAACCACCCTTTGGCATAATAGGGATCTATGATTACGCAGCCGGCGCCTTCACCCCGGAAGAGATCGAACTGTTGACGGAGTTGGCCAATGACCTCGCCTACGGCATCGTCTCCATACGCAACCGCCGGCGCCGCCAAGAGGCCGAACAGGCCTACCATCGCAGCGCCAAACAACTGGAGCAGGTGCTGGTGCAAACCATCATGGCCATCGGCCACACCATCGAGATCCGCGACCCCTATACCGCAGGACATCAGCAACGGGTAGCCGAGCTGGCGACGGCCATCGCCGAAGAGATGAAACTGGAGAAGGACCGAATTGAGGGTATGCGCCTCGGTGCCATGATCCACGACATCGGCAAGATCTACATCCCGGCCGAGATCCTCAACCGTCCGGGCAAGCTGACTGAGATCGAGTTCGGACTGATAAAATCCCATCCCGACGTGGGTTACAACATTGTCAAGGATGTCGATTTTCCCTGGTCGGTGGCGCAGATGATTCTTCAGCACCACGAACGGCTGGACGGCTCCGGCTATCCCAACGCGCTCAAGGGTGACGAGATCATGCTGGAGGCCCGCATCCTGGCAGTGGCGGACGTGGTGGAAGCGATCACCTCCCACCGCCCCTACCGCCCCGCCCTAGACCAGTCTATTGCCCTAGAGGAGATAGGGAGTGGACGCGGCATCTCTTATGACGCAGCGGTTGTCGATGTCTGTCTGGGGCTATTCCGCAAGGAGCCGGCGTTTCGCTTTCAATAGGAACGATACCTCCCTGTCATGTTCTTCTCTCACTCTCCAGCCTCCTAGAGAAAATTCCGTAATCATGCCGCCTTATTGCGGAGATGCCTCGAACCACCTGTCGCCAGCAGCTTATTGGGCTCACTCAAGCCGGCTAGGCTCAGATAGCGGTAGGCCTGTTTGACATCGCTGCGATCAAGTATCCGGGGGCGACGGTTCAGATCCGGCATCAGCACATCCGAACTAAACTCATAGTCATGGTTGGACATACCGGCCAGCAACTTCTTATCGGGCTCATTGCAGTATATCTTGACCAACTTCCGCAACAGGCCGGTATCGTGGAGAAAGTCACTTAAGGAGACGCAATGTATTAAATGGTATTTTACGGAGAGGTGTCGAAACATCCGATGCATCACCCCCAGAGTCAACACCATCGAAAACAGCCTTCTATCATGCTCATCCCCCATGGAACGGATCATTTTGTGGGCCTTACGAATCTTGGCGGTGTCCTTTTTGAAAAAACGCAGCAGAAAAGCGGTATCTTTGACGGCCTCAAATTCATCCTGAAGGTAGCCCGCCCTCTCATCCACCTCGGTTGCCATGTAACGGTCCACGCAATAGACCGGATCAGTCGCCATCAGGATCATCGGTATGTGGTATGTCCGCACCAACGCCTCCGTCATCAGCATTGCATTGGGTTCATAGACCATGATTCGATTGAAATCGATCTGTTCCTGATCGACCTGTTTGTGAAGTGAACGCTGCAGCAGTTTTCCCTTGGGAACAGCCAAGTGTTGCAGCAGATGCTCCAGCGGATGCGTACCGTCCAGTTCCTTCCGATAATCTAGGGGCAGCACCCAGCGATGGCCCTCGGAAATCAACAGAGGATCAATCCTCTCAGACGGTGCGTAAAAACAGGGCATCGAGTGATCGAAGTGGGAGAGTGCCCGCAACAGCCAATCGGCACCGCTGCCGTAGCTGCCGAACAGCAGCCGTAATGAACGCATTGCTTCCGGATCGCGACGGGTCAGACCAAACTGCGACCAGAGACGATAACGCCACAACAGGGTGTCGATGGATGGAATCAACTCCTTCGACCAAATTTTGGCTTTGCTCCCCGTCCGTTTGAACTCAATAGGAATTTCGAAAGGAAGACCCATATCACTGCCCCAAAAATGATGACTTACAGATAGTTTATGACCTGATGATCGGTTACAACTGTGAACGGGTTGGCAATTCTGCCCGGAAGTTGTCAGTTAGTGACGAGAATTGTCACTAAATCCGACAGCATCAAAGTGCGCTATTCTCTCCACCATTGAGAACAACAATAGGTAAACGGGCACCACCATGACCGCCAAGAAAACCTCACCAAAGAAGGCCGCCACTGAAAAAGTCCCGGCGGAAGATCAAAACCCCGCCTCCTTTCCAGTGGTCGGCATCGGCGCCTCGGCCGGAGGGCTGGATGCCTTCCGCGAATTGCTCACGCACCTGCCTACCGACACCGGCATGGCCTTTGTGCTGGTGCAACACCTCGACCCCCACCACGAGAGCATGCTGGTCTCCCTGCTCTCCCGCACCACCACCATGCCGGTATACGAGGCCGAGGACAATATGAAGGTGGTGCCCAACCACATCTATGTAATCCCGCCCGACACCAACATGGGCATCCTGCACGACAGCCTGCAACTGGTGCAGCGGCAGACGGAACGCGGGCGCTATCTGCCGGTGGATTGGTTTCTGCGCACCCTGGCGGAGGACCGCGGCATCGGCGCCATCGGTGTGATCCTCTCCGGCACCGCCTCCGACGGCACCCTGGGGATGAAGGCGGTGAAGGCGGCGGGCGGCATCACCTTTGCCCAGGACGAGGAGACGGCCGAATACTTCGGCATGCCCGGCAGCGCCATGGCCGCCGGTTGTGTCGATTTCATGCTGCCGCCGAAACAGATCGCCCGCGAGATCGGTCGCATCGCCCGCCACCCCTACGTGCTGCATGAGCGCGCGGCGGAGGGTATGGCGGATGCCGGTGACTTGCTTAACAAGGTGTTCCTGCTGCTGCGTTCGCGTACAGGCCACGACTTCACCTACTACAAGCACAACACCATCAAGCGCCGCATCAAACGACGCATGCTGGTACACAAACTAGATCGGCTGAAGGACTACATCCGCCTGCTGGAACAAGACCCGCTGGAGGTGGACACCCTGTTCCAGGACATCCTGATCAACGTCACCGCGTTCTTCCGCGACCCGGAGGCCTTCGAGGCGTTGCAGCAGTATATCTTCCCCAAGTTGCTGGACAAACGCCCACCGGATGCTCAACTACGCATCTGGGTGGCAGGCTGCTCCACCGGCGAGGAGGCCTATACCCTGGCCATGGCCCTGTTGGAGTATATGGGCGACCGTTCCGGCAACATCCCGGTGCAGATCTTTGCCACCGATATCGACGAGCAGGCGATCGAGAAGGCGCGTCAGGGGATCTATTCGGAACGCATCGCCGATGAGCTCTCCAGCGGCCGGTTGAAGCGCTTCTTCGTCAAGGTCTCCGGCGGCTATCAGGTGAGCAAGACCCTCCGCGACATGTGTGTCTTCGCGGTGCAGAACGTCACCAAGGATCCGCCCTTCTCCAAGCTCGACCTGGTCTGCTGCCGCAATCTGCTGATCTATCTGGGTGCGGTATTGCAGAAGAAGGTGTTGCAGATCTTCCACTACGCGCTGCAACCCAACGGCTACCTGATGCTCGGCACCTCGGAGACCATCGGCAGCCACGCCGACCTGTTCCGCCTGGCGGACAAGAAGAACAAGCTCTACAGCAAGAAGTCGGTCGCCGCCCCGGTCAGTTACAATTTTTCGCCACGGACACTGTTTCAGGTTGAACAGCCAATCCCCCCTACCCTCAGTGATGGACATCCGCCACTCTATGACCTGCATCAGGAGGCGGAGCAGGCGGTGCTGGCCAAATACGGCCCACCGGGGGTGGTGATCAACCGCGACCTGGAGATCCTCCACTTCCGTGGCGAGACCGGCCCCTATCTCAACCCCGCCCCCGGCAGCGCCAGCCTCAACCTGTTGAAGATGGCGCGCCAGGAACTGGCGGTGGAGCTGCGCGCCGCCGTGCACAAGGCGAGCAAGGAGGGCAAGCCGGTGCGCAAGGAGGCGATACGGATCAAGTTCAACGGTGGCCATAAGCTGACCGACCTGCAGGTCATTCCCCTTAGCGGCCCGATTGTCGAGGAACGCTGTCTGCTGGTGCTGTTCGAGGAGGCCCTGCGTCCCCTAGTCGAGAGCGAAGGGCAACCGATTGCCGAAATCACAGCGGCAGAGAAGAACCGGGTTATTGAGCTGGAGCAGGAACTCTCCACCAGCCGCGAATATATGCAGTCGATCATCGAGGAGCAGGAGGCCACCAACGAGGAGCTGAAGTCGGCCAACGAGGAGATCCAATCGACCAATGAGGAGTTGCAGTCCACCAACGAAGAGATGGAGACCGCCAAGGAGGAGCTGCAATCCACCAACGAGGAGCTGGCCACGGTCAACGAAGAGCTGGAGAATCGCAACCTCGACCTGGGCCTGGCCAACAACGACCTGACCAACCTGCTCTCCAGCGTCAACCTGCCGATCCTGATGCTGGGCGAGGATCTGCGCATCCGCCAGTTCACCCCGCAGGCGGAGAAGCTGCTCAACCTGATCGAGACCGACATTGGCCGCCCCATCGGCCAGATCCGCTCCAATGTGGAGATCCCTCAACTGGAGCAGATGATCAGCGATGTGATCGACAACATGGTCACCAAATCACTGGAGGTGCAGGACCGTGACGGCCACTGGCACCAGCTGCGGGCGCGCCCCTACAAGACCCTCGACAACCGCATCGAGGGGGCGGTGCTCACCTTCATCGATATCGACAGCATCAAGGATGCCGAGCGGTTGCGGAAGATGCACAGTGAACTGCTGGCGACCGAAGAGCGGCTGCAGGCGATCATCGACAACTCCACCACGTTGATCTGTCTGAAGGACCTGCAGGGACAATACCTGTTGATCAACAGTCGCTATGAAGCCTTGTTCAACCTGAAACGCGATGCTGTGATCGGCATGACCGATTTTGATATCTTTCCTAAGCCCTATGCCGACAATCTACGCACCAACGACCGGGAGGTGTTGAAGGCCAATCATCCGCTGGAGTTCGAGGAGTCCGTGCCCCAAGCGGACGGTGACCATACCTATCTTTCGGTGAAGTTCCCGCTCAACAACAGCACCGGCGAGGCCTATGGCGTCTGCGGCATCTCCACCGATATCACCGAGCGACAACATCAACTGGAGCAGTTGCGACGACTGGCGGTGGTGGTGCGTGACGCCAATGACGCCGTCACCGTGATGGATTTCGACGGTGCCATCCTAGCCTGGAACCCAGCCGCCGAGCGCCTCTACGGCTGGAGTGAGGCCGAGGCGCTGGAGATGAACATCCGAGATATCACGTCGGAGTCCGAGGGCTCGACTATGATTGAATTCATCGAGCAAACGCATGGGAGAAAGAACCCGAAACCCATTGTTATCACACGGTTGACCAAAACTGGGAGAAGCCTGAGCATGCGTTTGACGGCTTCGCTGCTGGTCGATGAGGCCGGTGGTGCCAGGGCCGTGGCCACCACGGAGCAAAAAATTGACTAGAGCGGACTATAATACTTCCCTATAGAGTCGAGATGCGTATTTTCGTGGGTCCAGCAGCCCACCCTATAACTTAGTTTTCCGTTTTCCGTTTTCCGTTTTCCGTTTTCCGTTTTCCGTTTTCCGTTTTCCGTTTTCCGTTTTCCGTTTTCCAAGAAAACCTAAACCGATATCACGGCAAATCTCTGGAGAAAGCGATGGCCGATCTGCAAAGAATGGACAAAGCAGAACTGATTCGCCTGTTAAAGCTGAATCAGGAACTGCTTGCGACCAATGAACGTGATGAGAAGCAACAGCTGCACGATTTGCAGACACACCAGATCGAGCTGGAGTTGCAAAACCGTGATCTGCGGGAGGCGCAACAGGCGCTGGAGGAGGCGCGCGACCGCTACGCCGACCTCTACGACTTCGCTCCGGTCGGCTACCTGACCCTGGATCAAAAGGGCATCATTCTCGAATCAAACCTCACGGCCGCCATACTGCTGGGACGGGATCGCACCCAGTTGACCGGAAAACCACTCGTCACTCTGTTAGAGAGGGGTGAAAGCACCATGCTTTTCCATCATCTGCGCGAAGCCCTGACAAACACCGGTACGTTTGTCACTTGGCTAAAGTTTCCCGGAGCAGACGGCCTGCGGATTTTACGCCTGGAGAGCAAGGCAGACGTTGAACCGGGACATTGCCGCACGGCACTGCTTGACGTGACCGAACAGCGCTTGGCGGATCGCCGTCGTCGCCTGACCGAGCAGGTCTTTGATTACGCCCTGGAAGGCATCATGGTGACCGGACCCGATCAGACCATCGAGTGGGTCAATCCGGCCTTCGAAACCACTACCGGTTACAGCGCCAGGGAGGCCGTTGGTCAAACCCCGGTCCTTCTCCATTCGGGGCACCACGATAGCGACTTCTATCGTCGGATGTGGTCCGAGCTCAAGGAAAACGGCTTTTGGAAGGGCGAGATCTGGAACCGGCGCAAGGATAGCGAGATCTACCCAGAGTGGCTCAATATCAGCAGCATCAGAGACGATGCGGGCGATATCGAGCACTACCTTGGCATCTTTGCCGACATCAGCAGCCAGCATCATTTGAAGGAGAGGCTGCACAAGCTGGCCTATTACGACGGCCTAACCGGCCTGCCCAACCGCGGCTTGTTCACAGACCGGTTGGATCGAGCCCTGGCACATGCAAGACGCGACAATCAACGGGTCGCACTCCTGTTTCTCGACCTGGATCATTTCAAGCACATCAATGACAGCCTGGGACACCGTATCGGCGATGACTTGCTGACGGCGGTGGCGGATCGTCTGAAGATCGGGGTGCGAGAGGGCGATACCGTGGCCCGCCTGGGGGGGGATGAATTTGTCATCCTCTTACCGGGGCAGGAAACAAGCCTGGGGGCATTAGAGGTTGCCCATAAAATCAAGGATCTGTTGTCTGAGGTCATCAAGATGGGGGAGCATGAGCTGTTGGTTACCTCCAGTATCGGTATTGCTCTCTATCCCGATGATGGTGAGGAGGGTGAGAGCCTGCTACAGCATGCCGATGCCGCCATGTACCGGGCCAAGGAAAAGGGCCGCAACCGCTGCCAAACCTATTCTAAACTGATGAGTGACGGTGCCAATCGGCGACTCTCTCTTGAGCAAGAGTTGCGTATAGCAGTGCGCGACCATGAGTTCACCTTGGCCTATCAACCTCAGGTCGATGCCGCCGAGGGACGCTTGCTCGGACTGGAGGCGCTAGCGCGCTGGCCACGCGAGGGCAAAGAGCCGGTGGGGCCGGACGAATTTATCCCATTGGCGGAAGAGACGGGGCTGATTGAGCCGTTGGGTCAATGGGCTTTACACACCGCCTGCACCCAAGCCCAGGCTTGGTATAACAAAGGCCTACAACTCGGCAGCATTGCGGTCAATTTCTCCGGTCATCAATTATGCCGTGAGGGGTTTGAACAACAGATAACCGATACCTTAATCGAAACCGGCCTTGACCCAAAGGCATTGGAGCTGGAGATCACCGAAAGCGTGCTGATGGACGGTTATCCCAATGCCCCCTCAGCCCTTAGCGCCTTGAATGAGATGGGTATAGCCATCGCCATGGACGACTTCGGCACCGGCTACTCCTCTCTCGCCTACCTGAAACGGTTACCGATACAACGCCTCAAGATCGACCGCTCTTTCATCATGGATATACCCGAAGACAAGGATGACATTGCCATCACCATGACCATCATTGCCATGGCCCGACATCTGGGACTGGAAGTCATCGCCGAAGGGATAGAAACTGAGGCTCAACGCGATTTTCTGTTGCAACAGGGCTGCCGGGCAATGCAGGGGTATTTCTTCTCACGCCCCCTGCCGGCGGATGAGATAGAAAAGCTGTTACTTAATCCGCCCAATAGATGGCGAACAGCCCCATAGGTCGGTCAGCCCCCTAAACCCCGCTCCAGATCACGACGAATATCATCGTAATCTTCAAGGCCGACGGAGATGCGAATCAAGCCCTCGCCGATACCGGCACTCTCCTTCTCCTCCGGCGTCAATCGGCCATGAGTAGTGGTTGCCGGATGGGTGATGGTGGTTTTTGCATCGCCCAGATTGGCGGTGATGGAGAGCATCCGTGTAGCATCGATCACCCGCCAGGCTGCCTCTCTCTCTCCCCTTACATCAAAGGCCACGATGCCGCCCGGCCCGCTCTGCTGTTGCTGGGCCAGCCCATGCTGTTGATGGCCGGCCAAACCGGGATAGTAGACCCGTTCGACACTGGGGTGTGATTCGAGCCATTCAGCCAAACGGGAAGCAGACTCACAATGGGCCTTCATGCGAACAGAGAGCGTCTCCAGCCCCTTGAGAAAGACCCAGGCGTTGAAAGGACTCATGGTCGGACCGCAGGTACGCAACACGCCGAACACCTCTTCACCCACAATTTTGTTGTCGCCGACCACGGCACCGCCAACACAGCGTCCCTGGCCGTCAAGATATTTGGTTGCCGAGTGGACCACGACATCGGCCCCCAGCTCCAGCGGGCGTTGCAGGATCGGGGTGCAGAAACAGTTGTCCACCGCCAGCAGCGCCTGATGGTCGTGCGCCAACTGTGACAGCAGTCGAATATCCGCCACCTCGGTCAGGGGGTTGGAGGGGGTCTCCAGGAACAGCAGCTTGGTATTGGGTCGCATCGCCGCTTCCCAGGCCGCAGGATCGGTAAGATCGACAAAGGTGGTATCGATACCAAACCGGCTGATGTACTTGTTGAACATCATCACGGTGCTGCCGAAGATGCTGCGCGAGGCTACTATGTGATCACCGTGCTGCAACAGTCCCATGCAGACCGAGAGAATGGCCGACATACCGGAAGCCGTTGCCACACAGGCCTCACCACCCTCCATCGCCGCCAACCGCTGTTCGAAATTTCGTACCGTGGGATTGGTGAAGCGCGAGTAGATATTGCCTTTGCTGTCTCCGGCAAAGCGGGCCGCCGCTTCGGCAGCACTGGGGAAGACGTAGCTGGAGGTGGGAAACAGCGCCTCACTGTGTTCGTCTTCATGGGTTCTCTGCTGACCCACGCGGACGGCTCGGGTCGAGACGCCCCAATCCTGTGTTTCGTCATTCATACTAGTTCTTACCTTAATCTGGTTCCCATGCGCCGCATGGGAATCCATTCTTGGATGCGGTGCATCCTGAACTGACCGAGACGAGGTCAAGACGGCATTCCCATGTCACACATGGGAACGAGGAAAAAATCAAAAGCTTGTCGGGTTACGCTACGCTAACCCGACCTACAAAAGGCACTTACACGACATCCTCCAGAGGGACGGGGCGCTGAATAGTTTCAATCAAACTTTATTGTGCAGATCGATGGCCGCCGAGCTATTCTCACGGCTGGACTTGGCGCCATCATTTCGGTTTGACTCGAGCCCTTGCAGATAGTCGTCGGTTACGTCCCCGGTTACGTAATTTTTGTCAAATACCGAGGTATCGAAACACTTGACCCTGGACTTGCCCATATTGGTGCAGGCCAGGATCAGGTCATCCAGGTCCTGATAGATCATCTTGTCGGCGCCAATGATCCGTCCCACACCCTCCTCACTACGCCCATGCGCTACCAGCTCATGGGCGGCGGGCATATCGATGCCGTAGACATTAGGATAGCGTACCGGCGGTGCCGCCGAGGCGAAAAAGACCTTGTTGGCCCCGGCATCACGGGCCATTTGCACGATCTGCTTGGAGGTGGTGCCGCGTACGATGGAGTCATCCACCAGCAGTACATTCTTGCCTCTGAACTCATGATCGATGGCATTAAGCTTCTGTCGCACCGACTTCTTACGCACCTTCTGCCCCGGCATGATGAAGGTGCGGGCGATATAACGATTCTTGATGAAACCCTCGGTGTAGGGAAGCCGCAGGGCCTTGGCCATACTCAAGGCCGCTGTCCGGCTGGTATCGGGAATAGGGATGACGACATCAATCTCATGATCACCCCATTGCCGTTCAATCTTTTGCGCCAATAGTTTACCCATGCGGGCACGGGCCTTATTGACGAAGATATCATCGAGGACCGAGTCGGGGCGGGCAAAATAGACCAGCTCGAAGATACAGGGCGACAAGCTGGTCTGTTGTGCGCAGACGCGTAAATGCAGCTTGCCGGTGACGTCGATGAATGCCACCTCTCCCGGCTTCAAATCCCGAATCAGACTAAAACCAATCGAGTCCAGCGCCACGCTCTCCGAGGCGATCATGTATTCGATACCCTGGTCGGTTTCGCGAGAGCCGATCACTACGGGACGGATACCGTTGGGATCACGGAAACCCAATACGCCGTGTCCGGGGATCATGGCGACCGCCGCATAGCCGCCGCGACAACGGCGGTAGACGCCGGACATGGCGGTAAAGATATCCTCTTCATCAATGCTCAGCTTGGCCCGTTGCTGTAACTCATGGGCAAAGACGTTGAGCAGGATCTCCGAATCTGAATCGGTGTTGATGTGGCGCAGATCATCCCGAAAAAGGTCCTGTTTGAGCTGTCCGGCATTGGTCAGATTGCCGTTGTGGGCCAGAGAGATGCCGAAGGGGGAGTTGACGTAGAAAGGCTGAGCCTCTGCTGAAGAAGAGCAGCCGGCGGTTGGATAACGGACATGGCCGATACCCATATTTCCACTCAACTCAACCATATGATCTTGACGAAAGACATCCCGCGCCAGCCCATTGGCCTTGCGCAGATGTAGCTGATTGCCTTCGCAGGTTACGATGCCGGCGGCATCCTGACCCCGATGTTGCACCATCAACAGCGCATCGTAGAGGGCTTGATTAACCGATGAACGACCGAAAATTCCGACTATGCCGCACATAACAGATTACTCTCCGGAAGGGGTTTTCCCGGTCACTGGTGCCTCAGTCTGGAACGAAACCCGTTCAGCAAGGTCATCCGGCAACAAGCTGCGCAACCAAACCGCCAAGTCTTGGAAATAGGCGATCAAGGCAGACTCCTTCCACCAGGGATCATTGGGCATCGGCGTAAGACCGGCAAGTAGAATCAGCGCTGCCACCACCAGAACCCCACGGGCCCCGCCGAACATCATGCCGATCACCCGGTCGGTTCCGCTCAAACCAGTGGCATCGATAATCTGGCCGATCAAGAAGGTCATCAGACCACCCAGGATCAATACCACAAAGAAGATAATGGCAAAGGCCGCACCCAGCCGAAGTGAGGGGACCTCTATCCACTGCGCCAAGTGGACCGAAAACTCACGAAAGAACATCTGCGCCACCCAAAAGGCGATCACCCAGAAGGCGAGGGAGAGGGCCTCTCTTACAAACCCCCTGACCAGACTGATCATCGTTGAGATTAAGATGACCAGGATAATGACAAAATCAGGCCATGTGAGCGTCATGGATCCCCCAACGCAAGATACGGTAATTTAGCTCGCTATGTTACGCGACCACCCGAGCTTCGCAATAGTGAATATCCGCGAATGGGCCTTATTGTGCTGGTACTGTTTTGATATCGATATCAGATTGAATGATGCCTGGCTCCACATCGGTCGGCTTTTCTTGCTTAGCCTTTTTCTTGATGCCAAACCAACCGCCAACCCGCTGAAACAACGAGGGTTTCTTTACTCTCTGTTGTGCTGCCTGTTGCGGTTCTTGAACCGGCGTATCAAACACCGGTGTTATTCTGGACTCCGGCAGTTGAGGTTCATTTTTTGATTGCACGCCAACCGACCTATTTGCTTTCTCGCCCAGCGGTAGTCGAGGCCGATAGGTCGCTTTGGGTGGATCCTGCCGGACCGTTATCTCCGGGGCGATCTGTACCTCCGGTAGGGTCAGGGGCTTCACGATGACCTGCCCCTTTTTTGGGGGTTCATGGGTTACACCCTCATCGGGGGGAGCAACCGGCTTTGGTTGGACCTCGGCAGCCACCTCCTCCTTGGATAACCCAAACCAGCCCCTCACCCTGGACCAGCGGCCCTTGGATTTCTTTTCAACCGTCTCCGGCTTGAGTGGCTCACGAACGCTAACCTCGCCCTTTGCCACCTCAATATCCTCGGTCACGGGGATTCCAATGGTTGTGGCGGAGACGGGTGCCTGCGATGGCGTTACAACTCTCTTCTCCAGCGCTAAATCCTTCTGCGCATCTACCGCTGTCTGCGGGGGGAGAACAGCGGAATCCACCGGCTCTGCCGCCTTTTCCTGTTCAACCTGCTCTGATTTCTTATCGGAGAAGCCAAACCAGTTCTTCAACCGACCCATGCGTGATAAAGGATAGGAATTTCAACCCATAAAATCAACCAAAATCACGATATTCAGAGCGGTATCACCCACCAGCCCCACGGATTTTGGCGGAAGTGA
>JBEVXT010000023.1:0-3092 GCA_040505955.1 Sedimenticola sp.
CGGAACGGGATGGATTGAACATCCCCGTTTTTTCGTATGAGCAGGCAAGCTCACACTGAACACACCCGGTACATTTCCCCGGGTCGATATTAAGGGACTTCTGCATTATCTATCTCCTTTACATATGATTTTCTTATTGGTTCTGACGCCGTACTTCTGGCGAGTAATTATTTGCTCCTGCTTGATATCACTGCCTGATAGTAAATGGGCGCATAATATATTTCAATAGCAGGCTATTTGACGATCAGCAGAAGAGAGGGCTTTTTATTTTCGCACTGTGCTGCTGTGGATTTATCTCTCTGGTGATGGATGTCCCGATTCAGTCACCGATTCAGTCAGGAATTTCGATTGACATAGGGGATAGCAGAGGACGAAGATTAAGAGTAAACACACATGGAAAGGATGCGGAGAAGAATAATGTTACGTTTTGCTGGATCAGTAACCGCCTGTATCGTCAAGTTTGAGTACCATAGTAGTAATAATAAGCTGTCCCTGGTTTTGTTTTTCATCATAAGCTTGTGTTCCACGGGCACCACACTTCTTGCCAAGAGTGGGATTAACGATCATGTTGATGGTGCTGCCATTTCACAACAGATCATTGCTGATGTGGATCTTTGGAATGGTGGCCTATCCGGCACAACCGGTTGGGGGGGTATACGATGCGCCCCAGAGTTATGATCCGAGCTTTAGTGGCCTTTTCTTTCCACATATTGAGCAGGACTGGACTCAAGAGAACTACCCTAATGGAAGTGCAACAGGCGTTTCTCAGAGCAGGTCAATTTATTCCAATGTTGAGGCATACCGACAGGCGGTGGCTTTAGGGCAGGATGCTACCCGATTCCAGTCAGCGGCTACGGCGGGTGCTGATTACCTTCTCAGCAACAACTTTTCAGACAGCACCAACGAAGGCTTCTATTGGGCGAGTAGTTTCAAAGACCCCAATCCATCAGGCGATAGAAAGAATAGCTACGGTCAAGTTCACCCGGTTTTTGCCCTGACACACACTTATAGCATTACCAACGATGCCACCTATCTTGATGGCGCTCTCTCTGGGTTTGACGCTTTTTACAGCCATATGCATGAGGGAGTAAATACAGGTGGCGGTTTTGAAGGTGCCTACCTCGGAAATGCTGATCGCGACTGGAGTAGTGCCAGTAGTCGCAACCTTGATGTTATGACGCACACCTTCGAGACGCTCGACGAGCTGTACCATCAACTTCCAGACGGGCATGCCCGTAAGGCAGAGTTTCGTGACAAGGCAGTTGATGCAGGCAACCACATCATGACCAATATGTTCCAGCAGGTGCAGGGTATGGGTAATGAAGATAAGGGCTTTATTCCCTGGCACAATGATGCGCAATGGGATCCAATATTGACTGATCCTGATCCAACAACGTGGTGGGGAAATGAGTGGCGTTTTTCCAGTCCAGGGCATAATTTTGAATATGCGTTTCTTTTTAGCAGAGCTGTTGAACGGGGACTGGTTACAGGTGCGATAGCCGATCAGTGGCTGGCCAAATCTGAGAAGCTGATGAACTACGCCTTGGAATTCTCCTTTGGCGATGTTGGGAACATATCTGTTGACCCAGATAGTAAGTATATGGCGGTATTATATGACCGTCTTGACTTTGGTGTGGGGTTCGACGAAGGGGCAGTGATTATCCAGCAGGATTCGAGTGGCAACCCACTACCAGTACAAACATTAAATTGGTGGCCTCAGGCTGAAGCCGCCAGGAGTTTGGCACATTGGGCCGAGATCAGGGGTAAAGATGAGTGGTGGGATGAGTTCGATGGTGTTTATGCCTTGATTCTTGACAAACTGATAGATCAAGCCGTCGGTGGCTGGTACTACGATCTCGAACCTGATTCTCTGCTTCCTCTCAATAAAAGTGGTATTTCCAACACTGACAAGGGGGGGCAGTGGAAGGCAAATTACCACGCCGCAATGATGTATACGGAATTGTTAGAGTTGGCAGAGATGTCCGCCGTTCCCATCCCTCCGGCTTTCCAACTGTTCGGTTCTGTTTTGGCTGGCTTTTGGCTATCAGGCTGGAGGCGTCGCAAAGTTTTGGCTTCCCAAACCTGAGGTTTCAGCTCTATTTACCAATACGGCTAGCTGAGAATACAGAGGGACTGGTACATGATTACTTGTGGCCCTCTTTTTTCAATGGCTGTATCAGATACTCCAGTCCATTGACCTTGATCTCCAGTGTAAGCTTCATCAACATACCCAACTGACCATTTGGTAATCCCTTTTTTTCAAACCAGAGCAGGTAGGGCTCAGGGAGCTCTATCAGCAAGCACCCTTTATATTTTCCGTACGGCATCGCCATGGTCGCCAGTTTGCCCCGATCCTCTTTCTCAAACATGCAAATCTCAATGATTCCTGAGGGACTGCTTTGTACTGTTCTGTGTGTGCTTTCACCTGGTGTTGCAAATGCAGACTGAAAATATGGCTAATCAGACCTCCCTGTAGAATAACCAAGATGAGTAGTCACACGGAAGAGTGCCCATTAGGACAAGACTGCGTTCGGATAATAATAACTATAATTTTTATCACACGTGATAGATAAGGGATTACTAACTACTAACCTCTTGAAAATAGATGCATACTAATTTAGCATTGTATGCATAATACTGAGGAGAAATATATGAGAACTACACTGGATTTACCCGAAAATCTGCTTAATGAGGCAATGGTACTAACCCATACAACTACCAAGACAGCTGTTATTGTTAAGGCTCTGCAAGAATTGGTAAGAAAAGCAAAGATTACTGACCTAAAGAAATACAAAGGAAAAATAGATCTGGATATTGATCTTAATGAAATCAGAGACCGTCACTAATGAGTGTATTGGTGGATACCTCAATATGGATTGATTATTTTAGGGGAGGAGATAGTGATGCAGAGCTGGATATTTTGATCGATGAAAACCTCATCGTTACGAATGACATAATACTTGCAGAGTTAATCCCATACCTGAAGATTAAAAAGCAATCTAAAGTAATTAAGCTGCTTCACGAAATTAATAGAGTCCCTTTAAATATTCAATGGGAAGAGATAATTCAGTTTCAAGTAAAGTGCCTGAAGA
>JBEVXT010000024.1:0-8771 GCA_040505955.1 Sedimenticola sp.
GCCTCCTGATGATGAATTCTACACTGCACTCAAGGGCGCCCTCGAATTCTACCGTCGGATTGCCGCATCCGGCGGCTGGTCAACGCTGCCCGCTGGCCCCTCACTCCACCCCGGCGATACCGACCGTACCGTTCCCCTGCTGCGACAACGACTGATTATCGAGGGGGATTACCTGGCAAAAATCCCCGATGAGAGAGAGACCTTCGACAGTGAACTGGAGGCGGCGGTAACCCATTACCAGCTCCGTCACGGACTGGAGGTGGATGGAGTGCTCGGAGCAAAGACTCGGGAGGCAATGAACGTGCCGGTCGCCTCCCGTATTGAGCAACTGCGGGCAAACATGGAGCGCCGGCGCTGGCTTCCCCATGATCTGGGGGAGCGCTACCTTCTGGTCAACACCGCAGGATTTGAGGTACGACTGGTGGAGGGGGGCAAAACCTCCCTTGTGAAACGAAGCATCAACGGCAAGCGCTGGCGCAAAACCCCCTCTTTCAGCAGCCGCATCACTCATCTGGTGGTCAACCCTTACTGGACGGTTCCGAAACGCATCGCCGTAGTGGATCTTCTGCCGCTACAACGGCGGGACAGTCACTACTTTGAAAAGAAGAGGATCGATGTGCTGCGCCGTACCGATGACGGCTGGAGTGTGGAAGACCCTGACATGATCGACTGGAGCCTCTACAACCGAAAAAACTTCCCCTTCACCCTGCGCCAGCATCCGGGCGATGACAACAGCCTGGGCAAACTCAAGTTCTACATGCCCAACCCCTACAATATCTACCTCCACGACACCCCGAGCCGGGAGCTGTTTGAGCGTAATCTGCGCGCCTTCAGCTCCGGCTGCATCCGTGTCGAGCACCCGTTGTACCTGGCGGAGATGCTGTTGGGCGATAAAGCCCAAGCCCTCGATACCCCCCTTGGGGAACAGGTCGCTTCGGGAAAGACCCAGAGAACCACACTGCCCAAACCGGTTCCCATCTATCTGGTCTATCTCACCAGTTGGGTTGATGAGTTTGGAGTGATTCAATTCCGCCCCGACGGCTATCACCTCAACCAGCCGCTGATTCAGGCACTACAACGGAACAACACACCATCCGCCCTCGCCTACCGTAGTGGGAGCATCAGCCTCGGCGAAGAGTAGAAAATGGTATTCGGCATGGATAGTCCTCCGCCGTCAATATCTTTGTTGAGTGGCATCAAAGGTCAAATTGTTATACCCTGCACCTGTCGTGGGTAAGCGATAAAACAACCAAAGATCAAAATGTTAGACGGGGAGTTCAGAAGCTGTCATGGCCGCTGGATACAACAATAGAGATGATACCGGGGTTAACCTCGGGCGGCGCCGATTTCTGGTCGGTGGCAGTGGTATTGCCGTCGGCCTGATACTCCCCCCTTCACTTTCCCAAGCCATCGCTCCGGAGCGCCGTCTCTCCTTCCACCATACCCACACCGGTGAAAAACTGAAGGTCACCTATTGGGCCGCTGGGGAGTATCTCAGCGACGGCCTGGGCGAAATCAATCACCTGTTGCGGGATCACCGTACCGACGACACCCACCCCATCGACCCGGAGCTGCTCAACCTGCTTCATCACCTGCAACAGCAACTGGACACCTGGCGGCCGTTTCACATTATCTCCGGTTACCGCTCACCCAAGACCAACAATATGCTGCGCAGCAGAAGCAGCGGAGTCGCCAAACAGAGCCTGCATATGAAGGGCAAGGCGATCGATATCCGCCTGCCGGGGCACGATCTGAGACAACTCCAACGGGCGGCGAAGGCACAGAAAGCCGGCGGTGTCGGCCTCTACAGCGGCTCCAATTTTGTTCACCTCGATACCGGCCGGGTTCGATACTGGTAAGGGCATCCTACCTCCTGCGACGCTTATATACCCACTCAAATACCATAACTATTCAGCACGGGAATCCGGAACTCAGGCGTAGGAGCGAACTTGTTCGCGAAGAGCACGTTTCGTAGTCCATCGCGAACAAGTTCGCTCCTTGTACAACACCGCCGTTCCACCATAACTGTGGTATTCAGGATTTTGCTACAGAGCCGGTTTAAGGATAAAAAGACATGAAATGCGAGTTTATGTGTGCAAATGATTGTTTTTTAAATCAGAAATGGCGGGGTTTAGGGGTGAGCTGAATAGTTACGAAATTTCTTCCGCAATCGCCTGATAATAAGTACTCTATGCCGAATGAAACCGGCGTACTAGATTACACGGCCGATAAATACCAATCGGGAGAGAATCCATGGGCTGGCAAAAACAAATTCTGCGCATCGACTTGACCACCGGCGACATCGCAAATGAACCGCTCAACCAAACGTGGGCCGACCTCTATCTGGGACAACGGGGCCTGGGCACTCGCTACCTCTATGAAGAGATGGATCCGACAGCCGACCCCCTGGGACCAGACAATGTACTGATCTTTGCCACCGGGCCGCTCACCGCCACCTCCGCCCCCACCAGCAGCCGCTACTCGGTAATTACCAAGGGTGCACTCACCGGTGCTATCGCCTGTTCCAACTCCGGTGGTCTTTTCGGCGCCGAGCTGAAGCTGGCGGGCTACGATCTGGTGATCATCAAGGGGCGCGCTCCCGCACCTGTCTACCTCCATATCGTCGATAATGAGATCTCCCTTCTCCCCGCCGACGCTATCTGGGGTACCACGGTCTGGAGTACCGAGGAGTGGTTGCGAAAAACCCATCAGGATCCACAACTAAAGGTCGCCTCAATTGGCCGGGCGGGCGAAGCGGGTGTGCTCTATGCCTGTATTGTCAACGACCTGCACCGTGCCGCCGGTCGCTCAGGCGTCGGCACCGTGATGGGATCAAAAAATCTCAAAGCGATTGCTGTGCGCGGTACTCAGGGGGTCTCCGCCGCCAGGCCGGAGGAGTTCAATAGGCAGGTGGCGGAGAGCAAACAAAAGCTCGCAGTAAGCCCCGGACGAGAGAGCCTCGCCCGAGACGGCACCACCGCCATGATGGCGATAATGAACCGCTATGGTGGATTACCGACTCGTAATTTCCAAGAGGTGCAGTTTGAGGGGGCGGATAAGATCGGTGCCGAAGCAATGCATAAAGTCGGTGCCGATGGCCATCGTAACCTGCAAGGTAACGGTGCCTGTTTTGGCTGCGACATCGCCTGTCAGCGGGTCAGCCGCATCAATCCTGAACACTGGAGCATAGCCAACCGCAAGGAGTACAAAATTGCCGGCGGCGGACTGGAGTACGAAACCGCATTCGCCTTCGGGCCGCTAGTGGGAATAGACGATATCGACGCCCTCACCTTTGCCGGATTTATCGCCAACGAGTACGGCCTGGATCCAATCTCCTTCGGCGGCACCCTGGCGGCAGCCATGGAGCTCTACAGCCTGGGGGTGATCACAAAAGAGGAGAGCGACGGAGTGTCCCTTGAGTTCGGCAACGCCGAAGCGCTCTGCATCATGATCGAAAAGACCGGAAAACTGGAGGGCTTCGGTAAGATACTTGCCTTGGGCGCCCGGCGGCTGTGCGAAAAATATGGCCGTCCGGAGCTTGCCATGCAAGTCAAGGGTCAGGAGTTCGCCGGCTACGACTCACGGACAATGCAGGGTATGGGATTAGGATACGCCACCAGCAACCGCGGCGCCTGCCATATGAAGCACCAGGTCTTCAGTGAAGATATGCAGGATCAAGGCGCCAATGGTAAAGCGCTGCCAGTGAAACGCTCCCAGGATCTGATCGCCGCCCTCGACTCCACCGGACTCTGTATCTTTCCCCGTGGCGCCGGTTGGAAGTCGGACGATTACCGCAAGCTGCTCAATGCCGCCTGCGACAGGGAGTGGAGCCTGGAGGATCTGAACACCATCGGTGAACGCATCTGGAACCTGGAGCGACTGTTTAACGAAAAGGCGGGGCTCACCCGCGCCGACGACACACTTCCCAAACGCATGCTGGAGGAACCCGCACCCTCCGGCAAGGCGAAGGGACGGGTGTGTGAACTGGAGACGATGCTCGATGAATACTATAAAGAGCGGGGCTGGAAACCAGATGGCACCCTTCCCAAATCCCTGCTGAAACAGATGAAGATTGAGCCCTGAAATTCAGCCGGAAAAGAACGGTAACTATTCAGCACCCCCGCTAAGAGGGGTTTTTCACCAAGTGTCGGACTTGATTACTTGCCGGGGCGCACCAGGCCACCCAGTCCCATATCATCAAGCGCCTTCCCCATCAGCTGCCTGATCTCTCCGGGGGTCTCCATCTTCAGCGCCGCCTTGAGAATATGGCGCGCCCGTGAACGGCTGGTATTGCGGATCACCCACTTCACTTTAAGCAGGCTGCCGGCACTCATACTGAGGCTGTCCACCCCCATACCCAGCAACAGTGTGGTGGCCAGGGGGTTGCCCGCCAGCTCGCCACAGATACTGACCGGCCGTTTATAGACCGCCGCACCCTCGACAATCCTGGCCAGCGCCTGAAGCACCGAGGGGTGCAGATCATCATAGAGATCCGCCACCATCGGGTTGTTGCGATCCACCGCCAGCAGGTATTGAGTAAGGTCGTTGGTTCCCACCGAGAGAAAATCGACCCGGCGCACCAGTGCATCGATTTGGTAGACCGCCGAGGGCACCTCGATCATCACTCCGATCTTTGGCAGGGTAATGTCATACCCCTCCTCTTCCAGCTCATCGAAAGCGCGGTGAATCAGCAGCATCAGCTCATCGACTTCAGAGGCCGAGCTGATCATCGGTAACATTATCTGCAGGTTATCATTGCCAACCGCAGCCCGCAGCATAGCCCGGATCTGGGTGAGGAAGATCTCGGGATGATCGAGAGAGATGCGAACACCCCGCCAGCCGAGAAAAGGGTTTGACTCCTCAACCGGAAAGTAAGGCAGAGGCTTATCACCACCAATATCGAGAGTACGCAGGGTTACCGGCTTGGGGGAGAAAGATTTCAGCAGTTTGCCATAACTTTCCGCCTGATCCGACTCACTGGGAAAACGGTCGCGTAGCATAAAGAGCAGCTCGGTACGATAGAGCCCGATCCCCTCGGACTCCTCAATGCCAAGATGGCTCAACTCGGAGATCAGGCCGGTATTGAGATAGAGGGGGATCTTGACACCGTCTGTGGTCTCCGCAGACAGTCCCCGCATCTCATCCAGTTCAGTGGCGAGCTCACTGTCCTCCCGCGTCAAGCGCTGATACTTCTGCCTTACCTGCTTCCCCGGCGAGAGATATACCCGTCCGAGATAACCGTCGATGACGGTCTCACGTCCTTCGGCGCGGCCCACCGGCAGATTGGTGACACCCATTACCGCTGGCACCCCCATGGCGCGGGCGAGGATAGCCACATGGGAGGAGCCGGAGCCGGTCGCCGAGACAATACCTGCCAGCTGCTCCCGCGGTACCTCCGCCAACTGTACTGCGCTGACATCCCGCCCCACCAGTATGGTGTGCTCGGGGTAGACTTTCTCCTCCGGCTGCACACTCTGCAGGTACATCAGAATCCGCCGACCGAGATCACGTATATCGGAAGCCCGCTCACGCAGGTAGACATCCTCCATGTTATCGAACAGTGCTGCATGTACCTCCACTGTATGGCGAAGGGCGGTCTGAACCCATTGACCCTGTCTGATCCGTTCCACCGTCTGGGTCACCAGTGTGTCACCACCCAGCATCAACAGCAGTGCGTCGAACAGGGCACGATCCTCAGTCGGCAGTTCGAGTTCCATATTGCCCTGCAGCCTTCGCAGATCATCTTCCACTTTGGACACCGCAGTATGGAAATCGCTGATCTCCCTATCGGGATCCTCCACGCTACGATCGGGTACCGCCGCCAGATCCGCCAGGCGGTAGGCAACAACCGCTGTGCCAATGGCCACGCCCGAAGCACTGGGACGCCCCTGAAGAAAACGCTTGGTTCCGTTAGGTGCCTCCTGCAGGGCATTCAGATCGCCGCTGGCCCGGGCATGGGTGATGGCGCCTGCCAGTTGTGCCGCCAGGGTGAAAAGGAAGGTCACCTCAGCATCACTGAAGCAGCGTGCATCCTCCTGCCGTACAACCAGCACGCCAAGCACCTTGCGATTCTGAATGATCGGCACCCCGAGAAAGCCGTGGTAGCGGGTCTCTCCGGTCTCTTCGATAAAGAGGTAGCGCGCATGGCTGGTGGCATCATCCAGGTTAACCGGCTCGGCGCGCTCACACACCAGACCGATCAATCCGCGATGGAGAGGCAGACTAGTCTTTCCGACCGCCTCCTGACGCAATCCGTTGGTAGCACGCAATACATGTCGGCGGCGCTCAAAGTCCGTCAGATAGACTGAACAGACATCGGCATCCACCGCATCCTTCACCTTGTGCACGATAATCGACAGCGCCTCTCCCAGATCGGGTGCGCTATTTACCTTCTTGACAATCCGGTGCAGTGTCTCAAGCATCTGGAGCCTTTGGATGAAGTGTAAGTGAGAAAGGTTGAGTGTAATTATTCAGACTATGGTTAGGTTAGCGGTAACTATTCAGCACTGCAAAGAAATCGCCTGTAACTGTTTAGATTGCCCCTGAAATCCGTCAGTTCAAGGCGAAAAATGTGAGTTTACATGGCTAAATGATCATTTTTTAACGCGGAAATGGCGGATTTCAGGGGTGAGCTGAATAGTTACAGTTAGTGTCGGTTCTTGCGCAGATAGTTGGCGGAGGAGCGCACCGGCGGCCCTTCGGGAAACAGCAGCGGCGCCAACTCCTCCAGCGCCCGGCTGTAGACCCGCTTCTTGAAGTAGACAACCTCCCGCAGAGGCTGCCAGTATTTGACCCAGCGCCAGCCGTCAAACTCCGGTTTAGCGGAGTTGTCGAGGCAGAAATCGGTCTCTTTGCAACAGACCCGCAGCAGAAACCAGATCTGCTTCTGGCCGATACAAAGAGGCAGGGAGTTATGTCGAAGATAGCGCTTCGGCAGTCGGTATTTCAACCACTTGTCGGTAACACCTACGATCTCGACCTGGTGTGGCTTGAGCCCTACCTCCTCATCCAACTCCCGGTACATTGCCTGTTCAGGGGTCTCATTTGGATTGATCCCCCCCTGGGGAAACTGCCATGAGTTCTGCCCCACCCGACGCCCCCAGAACAACTGTCGCTCGTTGTTACAGAGGATAATACCGACGTTAGGTCTATAACCTTCTGAATCAATCAAAGGAAAACCTATTCGAAAAACAATTATTGGCTTTGATTGTTCCACACTCCCCTGCTGTACGGCAACTACCTGTCTCAAAGTTAGTGCCCATCCGAAAAAAGGGCACTTTGTTTATTTCCGGATAAACACCTGAGCGTAACTATTCAGCACGATACTGAACACCGTACTCATTATCAGGCAGTTGCTCCAGGAATCGCATAAATTCATCCATGAAGCTTGCTTTGGCATCCCTGCCAAAGACATTCCTTCCGCAACTGCCTGATAATGAGTACTCAGTGCCGAGTGAACCAGGTGTGCTGAATAGTTACCACTAAGTTAAGATAATATGCTCCGTTTACACATTGAAGCAGGGAGCCCCCTCTTGCCACTAGCCATCTTCGATCTCGACAACACACTGCTGGCAGGTGATTCCGATTACCTGTGGGGTGTCTTTCTTGCTGAACAGGGGGTGGTGGACGGTGATCACTACGAACGTGAGAATGAGCGTTTCTACCGGGAGTACAAGGAGGGCGTGCTGGATATCTATGAGTTCCTTCGCTTCTCCCTGACGCCACTGAAGGAGAACCCGCTGGAGCGACTCCACGCCCTGCGGGCTGAATTCATGCGCTTGAAGATTGAGCCGATTATTCTTCCCAGAGCCAAAGCCCTGGTGGAGAAGCACCGTGATGCCGGTGACACCCTGATGATCATCACCGCCACCAACGCCTTTGTCACCCGCCCGATAGCCGACGTTTTGGGAATAGAACACCTGCTGGCGACCGACCCGGAGATGGTTGACGGGTGCTACACCGGCGAGGTGGCGGGCACCCCCTGCTTCCAGCAGGGGAAGGTGGAGCGGCTGGAGCAGTGGCTGCAACAGCAGGGTGCGAGCCTTGAGGGGAGTCACTTCTACAGCGACTCACACAACGATATTCCGCTGCTGCAGCAAGTAGAGAGAGCGGTGGCGGTGGATCCCGACGAAAAACTGCTGGCAATGGCGAAACAACGTCAGTGGCCGGTCATCAGCCTGCGGGAGTGAGCAAAAGTGGACGTTCTCGTATACTCTTAGGGTACCCACACAGCACAGGAGTGTAAATCGGGGCCGGAGTCATCGGCACCGATTTAATCAACCAGCAGATGCAGATAAAACCTTTTTTCCCCGTTTTCATCGTCCTGGTCGGCGTGGTCATCTACGCCTACTACGCCCCCAAAAACAGGCCCGAGCGGGCCATCAACCTGACCCCCAAGGAGTATATTGAGCTGGTACAGAAGAACCGGGCGGCGAAGCTGGCAGCGGAAGCAAAGATAAAAGCCGAGGCCAAGGCAAAAAACGAGCAGAAGAGCGAAGAGATACAAAAATAACGCTACAAGCATTCCCGGCCACGTATGGAAACTTCTCAATAATCCCGGCGCCAGCCGATTGCTCCCTGAAGCGTATGTTGTCCGGAGTCGGAGCTCCCCCTCTTTCCCGTCATACCCGCGCAGGCGGGTATCCAGCGCGCATTGAAGGGGGGCTTTTGGGGCGGTGGTCGTCATACCCGCGCAGGCGGGTATCCAGCGCTACGGAGCGCCACCCCCTGGATTCCCGCCTACGCGGGAATGACGAGTCTGATGTTTACGG
>JBEVXT010000024.1:8871-15008 GCA_040505955.1 Sedimenticola sp.
CGTCATACCCGCGCAGGCGGGTATCCAGCGCTACGGAGCGCCACCCCCTGGATTCCCGCCTACGCGGGAATGACGAGTCTGATGTTTACGGGGAATTCTTCACCTAAGTTAATAGCATTGACTGCGAAAACCCCATTTATTTTAGGAGCGAACTTGACCGCGAAGAGCATGCAGCGGAGCCTATCGCGAACAAGTTCGCTCCTACGAATACAACTTTATTTCCATAAAAATAGGTTTCAGAATTTTGCAGCGGAGCCTGTTTAAATATTTAGCAACATTGTGATTATATTATCTGTGATAATGAGCTACTTTATTAATTAGCACCCTATTCCAATAGTCTGGATATAGGCGACAACAGAGGCACGGGATGTCCGAGAAAAAGGTACAGGAAATAACTGATAGCACGCTGAACAAATGGCGCAGGGAACCGGCCAACCTACTGCAGATACTCATCGAACTTCAGCAATCACTACAACACATTCCCCGCCATGCAATCGACCTTCTCTCTGCAGCACTGAACACTCCCCAGGCGGCCATCGAAGGGGTGATCGGCTTCTACAGCTTCCTTCACAGCGAGCCCCGGGGTGAGTACGATATCCTCTTCAGTGACAACATTGTCGACCAGATGCTCGGCAGCCGCGCCCTCGCGGCGCAACTGGCGGAGCGTCTCTGCACCGATCCCGGCGGCACCCGTTGCGATAAGCAGATCAGCCTCGACTACACCTCCTGTACCGGTATGGGAGATCAGGGACCTGCAGCACTGGTCAACGGCTACCCGCTGACAGCCCTGACCCAGCAGCGAATCGACCGCATCACTGCGCTGGTGGAGATGGAAGTAGCGGTATCCGAGTGGCCGGAAGAGCTGTTCCAAGTCAGTGACACTGTCCGCCGCACTGACCTGCTGCTGGACAATCCACTAGCGGCGGGGAGCGCCATCGAAAAGGCACTCTCTCAGGGTGCAGGCCCCCTTCTCGACACCCTTAGCCACTCAGCTTTGCGCGGCCGCGGCGGTGCCGGTTTCAGCACCGCTACCAAGTGGCGCTTCTGTCTCCAGGCAGAGGGGAAAGAGCGGGTGGTGGTGTGTAATGCCGACGAGGGGGAGCCCGGCACCTTCAAAGACCGCCTGCTGCTACAGCGTTACGCTGACCGGGTGATCGAGGGAATGACCCTCTGCGCCGCCGTCATTGGTGCGCAAAAGGGCTTCATCTATCTGCGTGGGGAGTACCGTTACCTGCTGCAGCCGCTCAGGCAGGAGTTGCAAAAGCGCCGCGACAACGGCCTTCTGGGAGCGGGAATTCTGGACCGGCAGTCATTCGATTTTGATATCGAGATTCACCTCGGCGCCGGTGCCTATATCTGCGGTGAGGAGTCCGCCCTGATCGAGTCACTGGAGGGAAAACGGGGCGTTCCCCGCATCCGCCCCCCGTTCCCGGTGACCCACGGCTACCTCGGGCTTCCGACGGTGGTCAACAACGTCGAGACCTTCGTTGCCGCCGCCATGATCGCCGCTCACGGTGCCGACTGGTTCCGCAGCAGGGGAACCGAAGCTTCCACCGGTACCAAGCTGCTCAGCATCTCGGGCGACTGCAGACGGCCGGGGGTCTACGAATACCCCTACGGCGTCACCATCGCCGAGATACTCGACGACTGCGGCGCCGAACAGACACAGGCAGTGCAGATCGCCGGCCCCGCCGGCCAGTGTCTCCCCCCTGCAGAGTTCCACCGCACCCTCGCCTTTGAGGATCTTGCTACCGGCGGCTCATTTATGATTTTTAACCACAGCCGCAGCCTGCTCGAAGCGGTGAAAAACTTTACCCACTTCTTTGTTCATGAGAGCTGCGGTTTCTGCACCCCCTGCCGCGTCGGCACCAGCCTGCTGAAGAAGCAGCTAAACAAGATTCTCAACACTCACGCCACCCGCAAGGATCTGGAAAGTATTGAGACTATCGGCGCCCTGATGCAGGAGGCGAGCCACTGCGGCCTTGGCCAGACTGCAGCCAATCCGATCCTCAGCAGCCTGGATAAATTCCCATTGATCTACAAGTCACGGCTGCGTACCACCGGTTTTGAACCAGCCTTCGATCTCGACGCTTCACTGGAGGAGGCGCGACAGGCTACGGGAAGGGATGACCCCGGAGCACACATTAAGGGAGGCGGTGTATGATCCTAGAAACCGCAGTTGACCGCTCCATTCTGGGGCTAAGTTGTTGATATGAAGACCGTTGACATCAATTTACGCTTTCACCTGCTGAGTGAACCACGCTACGGAGTGAATTGCACGCTTGCGGTGGCGCATGGCGGCGTTACAACTCCTTGCAATAGAACAACTATTACGCGTCGTTGTGCCTTGCCCTGCACCACCGCAAACGCACACTTCACCCCGTCCAACTGCGGATTCTAGGATGAGCAACCAATTCACCATCGACGGTACCCTGGTTCCCTTTGAAAAGGGGCAGACCATCATGGACGCTGCACTGGCGGCGGGGATCTATATCCCCCACCTCTGCCACAACCGGGAGTTCCATCCCCACGGCAGCTGCCGCCTCTGCACCATCAATGTCAACGGCCGCCCTGCCACCGCCTGCACCACGCCGGCATCTGCCGATTGCGAAGTGGAGAACGAGACCCACAAGATCAATACCCGCCGTCGGCTGTTGTTGAAGATGCTCTTCGTCGAGGGCAATCATGTCTGCCCCGCCTGCGAAAAGAGCGGCAACTGCCAACTCCAGGCGGTGGCCTACCACTGCGGCATGCTGGCACCGGAGTTCACCCACTTCTATCCCCGCCGTCAGGTGGACGCCTCCCATACCGAGACCATTATCGACTTCAACCGCTGTATTCTTTGCGAGCTTTGCGTCAGGGCCAGCCGTGAGGTTGATAAGAAGTGTGTCTTCGCCGTCAGCGGCCGGGGCATCAGCGCCCACCTGGTGATCAACTCTCCCAGCGGCAAGCTGAGAGACTCCGCCTTCCACAGCAGCGACAAAGCGGCCCATATCTGTCCGGTGGGTGCAATCCTGCCCAAGCACAAGGGCTACAACGTCCCCATCGGTGAACGGCTCTACGATCGTGAGTCGATCAGCCTGGTAGGCGATGTCGCCCAGCACGAGGAGGAGTGAGATGACCAATAAAGTCAAAGTCGCTACCGCCTCCCTCGCTGGCTGCTTCGGCTGTCACATGTCAATTCTCGATATTGACGAGCGCATCATTCAACTGGCTGAACTGGTTGAATTCGACCGCACGCCGCTCACCGATATCAAACGGGTCGGTGTCTGCGATGTAGGAATCATCGAAGGCGGCGTCTGCAATGCTGAGAATGTCGAGGTACTGCGCGCCTTCCGCCGCAAATGCAAGATCCTCGTCGCCATCGGCGCCTGCAGCATCAACGGCGGCATCCCGGCGATGCGTAATCAGTACCAACTGGGCGAGTGCCTGGAGGAGGCCTACCTTAACGGTGGTAATATTGAGGATGCCCAGATCCCCAGCGACCCGGAACTGCCCCTACTGCTAAACAAGGTACACCCGATTCACGAGGTGGTGTGGGTCGACTATTTCCTCCCCGGCTGCCCACCCTCGGCAGACACCATCTGGACCTTCCTGGAAGAGCTGCTTTCAGGCAAACCGATCGAATTCGCCTACCGGCAGATCCACTATGACTGACAGAAACAACCGCGACATCGATTACCTGGAGACGGCATCACATCCTGAACGCTATCGCCGTGTCGCCATTGAACCCATCACCCGGGTCGAGGGACACGGCAAGGTGTCACTGCTGCTGGATGAAGACGACATCGTACAGCAGGCGCGACTCCACATCGTCGAGTTCCGTGGCTTCGAGAAGTTTATCCAGGGGCGCCCCTACTGGGAGTTGCCGGTGCTGGTGCAACGCCTCTGCGGCATCTGCCCGGTAAGCCACCATCTCGCCGCCGCCAAGGCGATCGACCAGCTGGTGGGTGTCGATCAACTCCCGCCCACTGCGGAGAAGGTACGCAAGCTGACCCACCTGGGGCAGATGCTGCAATCTCACGCCCTGCACTTTTTCCACCTCTCCTCCCCCGACCTGCTGTTTGGTTATGACGACGAAGTGGCCCACCGCAATATCATCGGTGTTTTGGCCGACTATCCCGACCTGGCGAAACAGGGGGTGCTGCTGCGCAAGTTCGGTCAGGAGGTGATCCGAGTCACCTCCGGCAAGCGGGTTCACGGCAGTTGCGCCATCGCTGGCGGAGTCAACAAAGCGGTCTCCACAGAAGAGCGTGACTATCTGCAGAAGGATATCGAACAGATCATCGAGTGGAGCCAGGGCGCGCTGGCGCTGGCGAAAAAGATCATGCTACAGGATGAGGAGAAGAACCGCCGTTTCGCCCGCATCGTCACCAATATGCTGGGGTTGTGCCGGGAGGATGGCGCACTCGACCTCTACCACGGAGGACTGCGGGCCAAAGCCCCCGACGGTTCACTGATATTCGATAAGGTGGATTACCGTCACTACGACGACTACATCCGTGAGCAGGTGAAGTCCTGGAGCTATATGAAGTTCCCCTACATCACCTCACTGGGGCGGGATGAAGGCGCCTACCGGGTCGGCCCCCTGGCGCGGCTCAACAACTGCGATTTTATTGACACCCCCCTGGCAGAGGCGGCACGGCTGGAGTTTCGCGCCTTCGCCGCCGACGGACTGGTGCAATCCACCCTCGCCTACCACTGGGCAAGGATGATCGAGATGCTCTACTGCGCCGAAGCGATCCGGGAGCTGCTGGCCGATCCCCAACTCCAGGGGGATGACCTGCAGCACCGGGGGGAGATGCGCAGGGAGGGAATCGGCGTTATCGAGGCACCGCGGGGCACCCTCTTCCACCACTACCGTATCGACGAAGACGGCCTGGTGACCAAGGCCAACCTCATCGTCTCCACCACCAACAACAACCGGGCGATGAACCAGTCCGTGCGGCGGGTGGCGGCGGATCTGCTCGATGGACGGAAGCTGACCGAACCCCTGCTCAACAGCATTGAAGTAGCAATTCGCGCCTATGACCCTTGCCTCTCCTGCGCCACTCACGCCCTCGGCAAGATGCCCCTGGAGGTGGAACTACTTGATAGCGAGGGGCGGCAGGTGGATCGGCTGATAAAAAACAGCGATGGGTCAGTAGAGTAACCCGTGGGTTTCGCCCCACAAATCTTTTCAGAGTGCGTATGCAATACCATTAACTTAAGCCTAATACCACGGCCATCCCGGCATAGGCCGGAACCCAGAGGTCGAGCCCCCCTTCCCGTCATACCCGCGCAGGCGGGTATCCAGCACTACGGAGCGCTGCCCCCCTGGATTCCCGCCTACGCGGGAATGACGAGCCTGATGTTTACGGGAAATATTTCACCTAAGTTAATGGAATTGAGTGCGTATGTAGGAGCGAACTTGTTCGCGATGGACTCCGAAGAGCGCTCATCGCGAACAAGTTCGCTCCTACTCGATAGTGCAGTGTTTTATTTCAAATAGTTGAGTCACCCATGCCCCATCACCCCCTTCTGATCATCGGCTACGGCAACCCCTCCCGGGGGGATGATGCCCTGGGGCCTGCATTTCTCGAATGGATAGAGAGAGAGAAACCACTGTCCGGGTTTGACAGCCTTACCGACTTCCAGCTGCAGATTGAGCACGCGATGGATCTGGAGAAGAGAGCACTGACGCTCTTTGTCGATGCCAGTGCGTCGGCCACCGCCCCTTTCGAGTTCACCTGCCTGACAGCGCAACAGGATGAGAGCTACAGCAGCCACGCCATGTCACCGGCGGCACTGCTGGCGGTCTACCAGCAAGTCTATAACCGCCCTCCACCCCCGGCTTTCCTGCTTGCCATCCGCGGTTATGATTTTGAGTTGGGTGCGCCCATCAGTGATCAGGCAGAGAGGAATCTCCGAATGGCTGTTGCTTTCACCCGCTCACTGCTGGATGAACCGCAACCCGAAGCCTGGTTGGATAGTGTGGAGGTGGATTAGGTAGTAACCAGAATCAGCCCTGCATGTAGAGGGAGTGGATAGACTGATCTTCGAGAACGGCCTTGATCTGCTTCAGCCCAATCAAAGCTTTCAAGCCCTCCACTGACACCCCAGTGAATGCCATTAACTTAGGTGGGAAATTCCCCGTA
>JBEVXT010000025.1:0-3771 GCA_040505955.1 Sedimenticola sp.
ATGGCTGGCGA
This sequence comes from Sedimenticola sp., assembly GCA_040505955.1. Taxonomy (GTDB): domain Bacteria; phylum Pseudomonadota; class Gammaproteobacteria; order Chromatiales; family Chromatiaceae; genus Vondammii. The sequence continues at coordinate 12 of JBEVXT010000025.1, forward strand.
GGTTAGATGGTGGGGATCTGTAATCCAGGTGGGTCCGTTTTAGTGAGCGAGGATGGGTCAATTTTAGCGAGCGTCAAGGAAAATCAGTAATAGTGTTCCAAAAGCCTCCACCTGGCGCCCTTTAACCCGGTCAAATCCCCCTTGACCGGGTTTTTCTTGGGCTGAATGAAACAAAAACAGGTGTTTTGTTTCACCCCCCCCTCCCCAGCACACAACAAAAATAGGTTGAAGAGACTTCCCTATTGTCATCCAACATGAGGATGTGTTAAAAGGTTCATCAGGTAGGATACAATTCTGATTTTCAAACTCTCAAAGGAGAAATATTATGGAAGGTAATATCAAGAAAAGTGTCATCTCTAATGATGAAAGCTCTCCCACTGACGTTGATAGAAAGGATGAGAATACGTCACCCGATCCACAAAGCTCCGACGTATCTGGCCAGATAGAAGATTTTACTCTCGAAGATATCGAGATTATCGAAAGCAAAGTCTTCGCGTAAATTTTGTCATAGCTTTGATCCACGTTCCTCCTGAACCGAGCGAAACAGGAATTCCTCCTGTCATACCGCTTCCTCACGACGGAGAGTTAACGGTTGCTCTTGTTGCCTATAATTGGGAGGCTGATACATCGCTTTCCCTTTGGAACCTTACTGGGTTTGCGAACAAAGATTCAATAGTGAGGGAACACATCAATTTTGTGACTAAGTGTTGGCCGACTCCCACTGACCAGTGGCAGGAGCATCTCGCATTACATGATTTCCTTTCATGGCTTCAGTCAACACGCCCACACGTCATCGGATTCTCCTGCTATGTCTGGAATATCAGCTTTGTTTTACTTGCCGCAAAAGCGGCCAAGGAACTTAATCCAGAGCTGCTTATTCTATTCGGTGGGCAGCAAATTCGAGGACGTTATGTGGAGCATCTTCTCGAAAAAGAACGATGCGTAGACATTTGTGTTGTTGGAGAAGGAGAGATTCCTTTTCAATACTTGATGCGCAACATTGTGTCAGGAGCACCTCCTCTTGAAGAAATTCCAGGGCTTGCCTACCTACAAGATGACCGCTACCGTTACTATGGTTCTGAAGAGGCGGTCAAAGACCTAAACGAGATACCATCCCCCTATCTTGGTGGCAACGAATTACCGACTGGAGGCGCATTCCTTGTCGAGGCATCAAGGGGATGCCCGTATTCATGCGCTTTTTGCGTCTGGGGCGGCGGAGGAAAATTGCGGGAGTATCAATTCGACCGAGTTGAAGCTGAGCTTGTCGCGATCCTCAGTAAACAACCTAGCCACATCATGTTTTGTGATGGAACTTTCAACCTTCGTCGCAAACGCGCAACGAATATCTTACAGATCATCGTGAATCACCTACGTGACGGCTGTGCCACTCCCTTCAGTCTCCTTTTAGAGCTTAAGTTAGAGTTGATCGATGACGATCTCGCTAAAGTGATTGATGAACTGCTAACGCTAAATCCCCTAGCTACGTTCGAATTTGGCCTGCAAACCACTGGGCAAGAAGCTTCGAAGCTTGTCCGACGGAAATTTTCTGGGAAAAAATATTTTGCAGCGTGGAGCCGCTTATCACCGAAAGTCCAATCTTCTGTAATATTGGACTGTATTTACGGGTTACCAGGCGACAGTGTCGATGATTTCATGAGCACCATTGATTTCTGCTATAGCCTGGCTCCGCAACGAATTCAAGGTTTTCGGTTAACTATTCTACCCGGTTCAGAGTTCGACTGCGTGGCTGAGAAGCTAGGTATCAAGTTCATGCACGAACCACCTCATATGGTTTTCAAGACACCAAACATTAATTTGAGAGAGATGGTATGGCTAGAGGCATTCGCATTTGCTGTGGCCGATCTATATCATTTTCACGGAACTTTGATTAAGGCACTCATGGGAATGAAACACACTCTCCAGATTAACAGCTTCAGTGCACTCATTCTGCAATTCGTAAATCATGTTGGAGAGCGAAGCATTATCGAGAGTTCCTATGCGGGAAATCGACCTGAGGGACGATGGAGAGGCATCAATCTTTCCAATGACTTTGGTGATTTTGTTTTCCGGTCATTGCTGCCTGCTCACGACGTCATTGATGATTCGATACTTAGACGCCTAAAAGCTATATTTTCCTATGAAGAACGCCTTGGTCGAATTGCCATCAGTGGATTGCCAGATACCACTCATGTCCTGGATGGATATAAGTTAACTGCCGATGTAATGGAGATTGAATTTGACTTGCCTACGCTAATTCGTACCGCCAGAGGAAAAATGGAAGTTTACATGGATGACCTTATAGAATGCCGCACATCTGTAGCGATCACTGAAAAAGCTGGCCACCAAGGGGTTCGTGTACCAATTGCTTATAGAGTCAGAAACAACGCAGTACTACTTCTAAACTCAGTGCGCGAAGGCATCCGTCCAACCCACATTAACACCACTTCACTTTCAGCTATGCTGTCTCGTCTCGCTGAGATAGGTCTAATCGCAAGAGTGTCAACATAGGGCGGGGCAATGGAGTCGTCAATATTGATTTCTGTCGCCATGTTCGCAACTGCTATGACCTTCTCTCCAGGCCCCAACACAATCCTATTAACAACATCAGGCGCAATGTACGGTTTCTCAAAATCTGTCAATACGATGATGGGTATTACTTGTGGCATAACTCTCTTAGTTTTGGCTGTTGGTCTCGGGCTGGGTGCCATCTTCAGCGCAAATCCAATGTTTCAAATACTCATCCGCATCGCTGGTGTCACATACATTCTTTGGCTGGCTATAAAAATTGTGCGTAGTAATAGCGTCCTAGATGCAAAAATTGGGCAACCGATTACTTTCATCGAAGCTGCGTTCTTTCAAGTGGTTAATCCCAAAGTCTGGATGATGGCTATCGGTGTGCATAGTGCGTTTGCTGTGACAGGACATGATTTCATTAAGCAGGCCTTCTTTATCGCTGCTGTTTTTTTGCTAGTTTGCATTCCCGCAACAACCGTTTGGACTGTATTTGGTGTTGCAATTCGTCATGCTCTAAGAAGCGAAAGGGCAATGCGCCTATTTCGAATTGGCATGGCGGCCATTCTTATCGCGTCTCTTGTGCCTGCCATTCTTGTTTAACTCAACGAATAACTCATGGAGTACCCTAGATGAAACTACCAGAACAAATCGGTGTAGGATTGCAATACAATCCGGAAATCCTCGGTTGGTTTCCTTTTGAAGAGCAGAAGGTCGATTTGTTCGAAATATTGATTGACTCTGTTATGGGTCCGCTAGACAGTCCTTATCTTTTTCGGCCAGGCACACGGCAGCGGTTAGAGAAATTGCGGAGCCTAGCACCGTTACTTGTGCATTCTAATTATGGCTGTGAGTTTGGCTTCGGACCGTTGGATAAAAGTGCCGCAGTCCGACGTCATGTCGGCATGACAAAGATACTCAACAGCCCATGGGTTGGCGACCACGGTTTTTATGGAGATGACTCATGGTTTGATGTCTGGAGCAGCCCAATTCAGTTTTCCAACGCAGAGGTTATTCGAGTTGCAGATCGGGCACGGCAACTGCAAGATCTTTACGAGCGCCCCTTGGCTCACGAGAATGCGGCGTATTACATGGCTACACCAGGCGCTGAAATGCGGGAAGCAGAGTTCTTGGCCAAGCTTTGCGAACGTGCTGGAACCTTTCTTCATTTAGACCTTCATAATATCTATACCAACGCTATCAACCTTCCAAACTACGATCTCGATGATTATCTTGCCACGGTACCACT
>JBEVXT010000026.1:0-13633 GCA_040505955.1 Sedimenticola sp.
ACCAAAACACCTTGTTTCGATATGCAGATAGATAACAGGATCTCCTTACTTTTTGCAATAAAACTATAGAGACCTGAGCCTCGTCTATACTTAAATATCCGAGGGTATGTTATGAGGGCTACCGACCCCTAACTCCTTTCTTTATATAAAGTTTTTTCCAGTCAGGAGTGTCTAAGGGTTAATTACCGGCTGGATGCTGCTTTGAGGATGAGAAATGAAAATTGCACTGGCACGGTTGCCGGCTCTCTCTCTACTAATATTATCTCTGGTCATACTTGGCGTATCGAACGCTGCCACTGACGGTCATGCCGTTGCCGAGAAAAAAATCCGCATTATGGTGGTGAGTAGTTACCACCGGGAGTATATCTGGTCACAGAATACTAACGAAGGTGTTGTTGCTGCCCTACACAAATTTAACTATCTGGATAGTCGGGAGCAGGGCGAGGTCTTTACCCGTGATGATTTTGTAGAGAGCTCCCGGGCACAGATTAAAAAAATGTGGATGAATACCAAGCGAAAAAACAGCCGTAGGGATATCTCGGCAGCCCTCACCCGGATCACCAGGGAGATCGATGCCTTTGGCCCGGATATCATCTTGCTGGGAGATGACAACGCTGCCAACTATATCGGCAATCACTATATCGATACCGACATTCCGGTGGTCTTCTGGGGGATCAACGGTACGCCGCTAAAATATGGGCTGCTTGATTCGAAGGTGAGGCCCGGACACAACATTACCGGTGTCTATCAGGGGGGGCATCACTTTAAGGCGATTGAGTATTTCAAAAAGCTGGTGCCGGGTCTCAAGCGCATTGCCGTACTCTCCGATGACTCCCCTACCGGCAGGGCCCACGCCAAGCGGATCAAGCGCTATGCGGATGAGGGTACGCTGCCGGTTGAGCTGGTGGAGGTGGTGGTCACCAATTCACTCTCCGAATGGAAGTCGCGAACGCTGGCGCTGCAACCGCAGGTGGATGGCTTCTTTATGTCGGCCCACCAGACCATGAAGGATGATGATGGTCATCATGTGGATCAGTTGGAAGTTGGGGCCTGGTATCTGAACAATATCCACAAGCCGGAGATTGTGCCGGCCAAATACATGGTGATGGAGGGAATGCTCTGTACGGTGGATGAGTCGGGTTATCTCCAGGGGTATGAAGCGATGAGGATAGCCCATGAGATCCTGACCAAAGGCACCGATCCGGCAACCATGGCTCCGTTCTCGCCTGGTCACGGCCCGTTTATCGTCAACAGTCGGCGGGCAGAAGCGCTGGGGCTGAGCGGTAAGCTCAAGGAGCTGGAAGGGATTATCGATGAGACGCTTGATATGAGCAGGGCCTTGGAGTAGCGGGGGTTTTGTCTGCTTTAAGAGAGTCGTAATAACCACCCGAAGCGAGTCGCTTTGAACCTGAAACATCAAAAAAATGAGGGTAAGCCTGAGATCCGTGGGGTATCGATCTTCCATCGGCTCTTGTTGGCTTTCACCATCACAGGAGTTCTGATCGTCGCCGTTGCCGGCGGTGTTAACTACTACTATGCACAGAAGAGTACGGATGCTTTCATTCGCCAGCAGGTTGTTCAGGAGGTTAATAATGTGGTGAAGCATTTTATAGACCGCTACAGATCCACCCTCTCCGGCGACCTGACACTGCTTGAGACGATGCCCTCCGTGGACAACTATCTTACTCAGCAGAGGGACGACCTGATTATCATCCGCCAGGAGATTGAACGCCAGTATCTGAGGATTCGGGAAGCGCGTGAGGGGCGTTACCATCGAATCAGCTTTATCGACGCTTATGGAAAAGAGCAGGTGGTAGTGGAGGGTGCCCGCCGTTTGCGCCACTTTGGTTCAATTATGAATGGGGGTGTGGCAGGTTCTCCAGAAGCGGGGGTAAAAGATCTGTTTCTGCGTCTCAAGGCGGGTGAACCGAAGAGCATTCTCTTTGCCGGCCCCTACCTCGATGATCAGGGGCGTTACTACATGGTCACCGGAATTTCCAAGAGGGAGCCGGAAATCGCCGGTTTTGGCGGAGTTATTCTGGTCTCTGTCTACCTCACGGAGTTTATTGAAAAGGTCAGAGAGCACAGGCTGCTTGGGCACCACAGGGCGTGGCTGTTTGGGCCGAAGAAGAGGCAGCTTGTCAGCACTCCAGAGGAGCCGGATAGGGTGCGTAATCCCCGTCCTTACCTTGAGAATGGAGAGTTCGCTGGCGGAAAAGCCTTTGTAATCAGTAAGGCCGCCCGTTTCGGTACTCTTGATGAGCCGGTGATGTGGGTGGTTGTGAGTGTCTCCCAGCAGCATCTTGCCGAAGAGATCGCTGCCGAGTTGGAGCATGTGTCCATCGTTATCCTCATCACTCTCCTTATATCACTGTTGATTGCCTATGTGCTCTCCCGTCAGCTGGCGCGCCCGATTATTCAGCTGGTACGAACCAGTGAGCAGCTGCGTGAGGGAGATCTCCAGGCGCGGTGTGAGATCCTGACAGGTGGTGAAATAGGCTTTCTCTCCCGTGCCATCAATGAGATGGCAGATAACCTGGGCCGATTGCTGCAGGCGCGTGACCATGAGATCGGGGAGCGCAAGCATGTGGAGCGGAAGTTGCGGGAGCTGAATGAGGAGCTGGAGCTTCGGGTTTTGCAACGAACCCACGAACTCTCCGGACTCAACCGCGAGCTGGAGGCATTCAACTACTCTGTCTCCCACGATCTGAGAGCCCCCCTGCGTGGCATCGACGGCTTCAGTCAGGCACTGCTGGAGGATTATGCCGGTGCGATTGACGATACCGGCAAGGATTATCTCATGCGGGTTCGTCGCGCCACCCAGCGCATGAGCCATCTGATTGATGATCTGCTCAAGCTCTCCCGTATCGGACGTAAGGAGATGAATAAAGAGCCCGTGGATCTGACCGCTCTTGCCCACGAGGTGATCCTGCAACTGCAAGAGAATGAGCCCGAAAGGAGGGCGGAGTTTGTCATTGCAGATGGTCTGCAGGGTGGGGGTGACCTTCAACTACTGCGAGTGGTGCTCGACAACCTGCTCGGCAATGCCTGGAAATATAGTAGGTACAACGACAGCACTAAGATTGAGTTTGGCCGTATGGAGACGGAACGGGGGGAGGCTTTCTTCATTCGTGACAACGGCGTCGGCTTCGATATGCACTACTCAGATAAACTGTTTGGCGCTTTTCAGCGCCTGCATACAACAAACGATTTTGAAGGTACCGGCATCGGTCTGGCGACGGTGGCACGAATTATTCACCGCCATGGCGGGCAGATATGGTCAGAGGCAGAGGTGGATAAGGGTGCAGCCTTCTTCTTCTTTCTCTAAAAAGAGGGGCTGCCGTTTGGTATCTGCAAAAGAGATCACCGAGATAGACCGATAACGTTTACATGTCGATTGGAGATAGATGATGGGCAACAAAAATATTCTGCTGGTTGAGGACAACCCGGACGATGAGCTTCTGACTCTGCGCGCACTTAAGCAGAACAAGGTGCTCAATAATGTAGTGGTGGTACGGGACGGCGTCGAGGCGCTTGACTACCTGTTTGCCAGAGGCGTTCATGCCGAGCGCAGTCCGGATGAGATGCCTGAGTTGGTGCTGCTCGACCTGAAACTGCCCAAGCTCGACGGTTTGGAGGTACTTAAGCAGTTGCGTGAAAACAGTGCGACCCATCTTTTACCGGTGGTTATCCTCACTTCATCGGATGAGGAGGTGGATATCGCGACGGGCTATGAGTTGGGTGCCAACAGCTATATTCGCAAACCGGTCGATTTCAAACAGTTCAGTGAAGCAGTGCGGGAGCTAAGCGTCTACTGGCTGGTGCTCAATATCACCCCGTAGGGAGAACAGCATGGACGATCAGACCCTTAGGTTACTGCTGGTTGAAGATAATGAGGACGACGCTATGCTCATTATCCGTGAGATGCGGCGTAGCGGTTTGGGTGAGATAGAGTATCTGCGGGTAGACACGCCTGCAGCGATGGGCGAGGCGCTTCAGACTACCAAGTGGGACTTGGTAATTACCGACCACAAAATGCCCCAATTCAACTCCCTGGATGCCCTCAATCTGGTCAAGCAGAGTACCCAGGATATTCCGGTTATCATCGTCTCCGGTAAAATCGGTGAAGAGCTGGCGGTGTCTGTGATGAAGAGCGGTGCCGCCGATTACATCATGAAGGATAATTTAGTGCGCTTGGCTCCGGCTGTCGAGCGGGAGCTCCAGGACGCGAGCGTCCGGCGCGCCCACCGCAGCGCGGAACGTACCATTCACCACATGGCTTACCACGATGCTCTCACCGACCTGATGAACCGGCGGGAGTTTGACAAAACAATGCAGCAGGCGCTCAAACGGGCACGGGAGGGTTGGGCGGTCTATGCGCTGCTCTACCTCGATCTGGATCAGTTTAAGGTGATCAATGATACCTGTGGTCATTTGGCGGGGGATGAGTTACTGCGGCAGCTGGCTATGGTTCTGCGGCGTGAAGTCCGGATGAGTGATGCATTGGCCAGACTGGGGGGAGATGAATTCAGTGTTCTGCTGGGGGATTGCACGCTTTCACGAGCCGAAGCTATCGCCAACGGGCTGCGTGACTCGATCAAGCGTTTTCGCTTTACCTGGAAGGGAAAGGTGTTCTCTGTAGGTGTGAGTATCGGTATTGCCGGGATAAACGGTGAGAGTGAGAGTGTTGAGGAGGTGCTGAGTAATGCCGATATGGCCTGCTATGCTGCTAAGGAGAGTGGCCGTGATCGGGTGCATATTTACACCACAAGCGATGTGAATCTGCGCCAACGCCGGGGGCAGATGCAATGGGTGGCGCGTATTGATCAGGCATTGAGTGAGAATCGCCTACTTCTCTATCAACAGCCCATCGTATCACTCGTTGACGGGGTGTCGGCAGAGTACGGCTTTGAGTTTTTGCTAAGGATGCGTGGAAGCGAAGGTGAATTGATAGAACCTGGTGCCTTTCTCCCCGCCGCCGAACGATTCGGTCTGATGTCGCGTATCGACCGCTGGGTGGTAACGAATGTACTTGCGCATTTGGCGGAAAAGAAGCTTCCTGCACCGGCAGGAAGAGAGGCGCGTTTCTTTATCAACCTCTCCGGTAGCTCCCTCGGAGACTCTGAGCTATTCCGTTGTATCAATAATCAAATTGAACAAGCAGGCGTCGATCCCCGGCTACTCTGCTTTGAAGTGACCGAGACCGCCGCTATCGCCGATTTGGGCAACGCCGTCAACTTTATCTCAAAGATCAAGGGGCTTGGCAGCAGCTTCGCTCTGGATGATTTTGGCACAGGCTTAAGCTCGTTCTCTTACCTTAAAGCATTACCGGTGGACTTTCTCAAGATAGATGGCTCTTTCGTCAGAAATATGGCTAACGATCCGATGGACTTCGCTATCGTCGAAGCGATCAATCGGATCGGGCACGTTACCGGGCATAAAACCATCGCAGAATTTGTCGAGGATGAAAAGACCAGAAACCTACTATGTGAGCTGGGTGTGGACTATGCTCAAGGCTATTTCATAAATCGCCCCGGTCCCGTGCAGTAGCTCTGTGAATAACCGAATTTCCCACATGGCCCATTAGAAGCCTGTCCGAGAATAGAGAACCTACTCGGCAATTGCTCCTGCATTGCTCTAACTACCTACATCCATGTAGGCGTGTGGAATGCTTCTTTTGGCCCATTTTCCCTATCATTTGTAACTATTCAGCACGGTAATCCAGAACTCAGGCGTAGGAGCGAACTTGTTCGCGAAGAGCACGTTTCGGAGTTCATCGCGAACAAGTTCACTCCTACAAATGCAAAGCGTCAGAACATGCTCTTGGCAGGGATCAATGCCAAAAAATATACCAGTGGAGAGCCATATTCGCGTTTATTTGCGTTCATTTCCGGCTGAGTTTTAGGGGTAATCAGGAATGATTATTTTTAACTCAAAAACGGCAACTTTCAGGGGTGAGCTAAATAGTTACTATTCCTAATTTGTCTATTCCCGCCACTCCAACGCCTGCCGGTAGAGCCTGTTCTTCTTCCCACCGGTGATACGGGCGGTCAATGCCGCCGCTTTTTTTACCGGCATCTCCTCCAGCAAAATCCGCAATATGCGGATCGCTTCTGGATCCAGTTCCTCCTCCGCAGCGGTCTTACCCGCCACCAGAATAACAAACTCCCCTTTACGCTGATTGTTATCACCAGCGACAAAGTCACACAACACCCCCAGGCTGTCGCGGCGAATGGTCTCATGAAGCTTGGTCAGCTCCCGAGCCATAACGGCGGTGCGCGATTCGCCAAACACCAGGGCCATATCCACCAGTGTATCGGCCACGCGATGGCTCGACTCGTAGAAGACCAGGGTGGCTGCTTCATCCTTGAGACGGGTGAACTGCTCCCGGCGGGCGTGTGAGGTTCTTGCCGGAAAACCTTCGAAGTAGAAGCGATCGGTTGGCAAACCGGCGGCGGAGAGGGCGGCCAGGGCGGCGCTGGCGCCGGGTATCGGGGAGACGGGGATGCCCAGGCGGTGGCACTCCCGCACCAGAGGAAAGCCGGGATCACTGATCAGCGGCGTGCCGGCATCGGAGATCAGAGCAACACTCTCCCCGGCCTGTAGCATCACTGTCAGCTTATCCATCATCTGCCGCTCATTGTGTTCATGAAACGCCGTCATCGCGGTGGTGACGGCGTAGTGGTTGAGCAGCGGTCGGCTGTGGCGGGTATCCTCAGCGGCGATCAGCGCCACCGACTTGAGCACCTCCACCGCCCGCGGCGTCATGTCACCTCGATTACCAATCGGCGTTGCCACCACATAAAGCACACCCTTTTCGATTGACACAGCCTACCCCAAAAATGATACTGGAAGACTCAATCGTGCCTGTCTGAAAGCTACCATGCAACCGACTCGAAATATTTTAGTCCTCATCTCCCTGCTATTGCTGATTAGCGGCTGCGGTCTGCAACCCGGTGAGGTGAAACCGACGCAGCCATCACAGCCCGATCCATTGATGGAACAGGCGCTCTCCCTGGAGACATCCGGAGATCACCTCGCCGCCGCCGGAATGTTTCAACAGCTGGCGGCAAAGGCGCAACCACCAGAACGCTTTCTGCTGTTAATGCGAGCGGCGGAGAACCTTCACCGGGGGGGAGAGGATGACGCCGCACTCACCCTGCTCTCCCGTATCGACGGCCTGTTGCCGCCCAATATTGATCTGCGCAAGCGACTTCTGACGGCGGAGTTGGCACTGGCGCGCAACCGCCCCGATGAGGCACTGCGCCTGCTGCAGACAGCGCCGCCTGCGGACGCTGGCAAGATGCTGCGGCAGCGCTACCACAAGAACTTCGCTGATGCCTACCGCCTCTCTGGAAACCTGCTGGAGAGCGCCCATGAACTGGCGGAGCTGGATCTGCTTATAGAAGAGCCCGATGACCGTCTGGAGAACCAGCTCAACATTCTCCAAACCCTGGCCCCCCTCACCGACACCGCCCTGGAGCTGCTGCAACCCTCCCCCCCCGGCATTCGCGGTGGCTGGATGGAGCTGGCCCGCATCATCAAGGGACACACCATCGGATCAGAGCAGTCACAGCCTCTGATCGACAGCTGGCGTGAGGCCTTTCCCAGCCACCCGGCGATGCCGGAGTTGTTGAAGGGCCACTTCAAAAAACTCAAGGCGCAGTACCGCCGCCCCGGTCACCTGGCAATACTGCTGCCAAGCCGCGGCCCCTATGCCAAAGCCGCTACCGCCCTGCGCAACGGCTTTATGGCCGCCTACTATCAGCAGCCGATAAATACCCGTCCCCGTCTTGCCTTCTACGACAGCAGCAACAGCGCCGACACATGGCCCCTCTACCGTCGTGCGGTGGACAGTGGTGCCGATATGGTAATTGGGCCGCTCAACAAGGAGAGCGTCTCTCAGCTTGCCCGCGCTGGCGAACTTGAGGTTCCGGTGCTGGCCCTCAACCAGGTACCGCCGGAGGTGACACAGCCAAAGGATCTCTACCAGTTCGGTCTCGCACCCGAGGATGAGGCGCGTCAGGCGGCGGAGCGCGCCTGGTTTGACGGCCACACCCGGGCGACCACACTCACCCCCATGGGCTCCTGGGGTGAGCGGATTCATGACGCCTTCCGTAACCGTTGGGAGCGATTGGGGGGCACCCTGGTTGAGCACCAGGCCTACAATGCCAAGGAGAATGATTTTTCCCAGCCGATCCGAGCCCTGCTCAATATCGATGAGAGCTATGCTCGGAAAAGGCGACTGCAGCAGTTATTGGGGAAAAAAGTGGAGTTTGAACCCCGCCGCCGGGAGGATACCGACTTTATCTTTCTTGCCGCCAAAAGCGCCAAGGCGCGACAGATCCGCCCCCAGTTGCAGTTCCATCACGCCTCTGGTATTCCGGTCTACTCCACCTCCCATATCTACAGCGGCATACCCTCGGCCAAGGATGATCAGGATCTCAACGGCCTGCTCTTCCCCGACATCCCCTGGCTGCTGGTAGCCGCTGGTGACGAGCCTTTGTCGCGGGAGCGGCTGATGGCGTCACAACCCGAGGAGCAACAGCGCTACCACCGCCTCTACGCTATGGGGATCGACAGTTTTCTCCTGTTACCCCATCTGGCGCGCCTGGAGACATCACCCCGGGAGATCCTCGATGCCAATACCGGCAACCTCTACCTGGATGAACTCAAGCGCGTACACCGGCAACTGGTGTGGGCCGAGATACACAAAGGTGTGCCGAGAGTAATCGGCTACGCCCCACGAATCGACCTGGAGCTTGGTGGGCAGCCCCTGCTGGACACCGAGACCCTGCCGACGCCGGAGACTGAAATGGTTCCCGCAACATCGTCGACAGAGGGAACCCTGAGGGAGTAGTCATGTTTCTACGACCCACCGGAAAGGAGACCGGGGATGACGCCGAGGCCCAGGCAAAATCTCACTTGGAGAGTGCCGGACTGCAGACAGTGGAGAGGAACTACCGCTGTCGCCGGGGAGAGATCGACCTCATCATGCGCCACGGGAGCACCCTGGTGTTTGTCGAGGTCAGATACCGAAAAAACAGCACTTTTGGCTCCGCCGTCGAGAGCATCACAGCAACCAAAAGACGACGCATTATTACCGCAGCAAGCCACTATCTGGCTGTCACCAGGCTGAGTGATTCCCCCTGCCGATTCGATGTCGTTGCAATCACGGGAGAGCAGCGGCAACAGATCGACTGGATACAAGATGCCTTTCAACTGAATTAAAACTGGATTACAAAACCATGAACCTGAGCCAACGGGTCAAAGAAAATTTTAACACCGCTATACAGCTACAGGTGGAGTCACTCACCCTGCTTGCCGAGCCGATCGCTCAATCCGCAGAACTGATCGTGCAGCGGCTACTGGAGGGGGGGAAGATACTCAGTTGCGGCAACGGCGGTGCAGGGAACAATGCCCGGCACTTCTGCGCACTGATGATCAACCGTTACCAACGGGAACGCCCCGGACTTCCCGCCCTGTCACTGAACAACGACACCGACACCCTCACCTCCATCACCAGCGACTACGACTACGATGAGATATTCGCCAAACAGGTGAGAACCCTCGGCCACCCGGGAGATATTCTGCTGGTAGTCACCGCTGACGGCGCTGCCGAGAACATCAACACCGCCGCCCAGGCCGCGCGTGAACGGGATATGTTGATTATCGCTCTCAACGGCGGCAATGGTGGCCGCCTGGCGAATATACTGCAAGCCGGTGATATCGAACTACGGGTGGCGGCGACAGCGGAGCCAAGAATCCAGGAGGTGCATCTGCTGATCATCCACTCACTCTGTGACCTGATTGATCATCAGCTGCTTGGCGGTTAGGAGCCTGCCCGAGAGAAAGAACTGATAAATAGCTACCTGACACCCCTGAAAACTCAGCTGGAAATGAACGCAAATATGACACTAAAATCACCCTTCGCGGATAGATTCCCAGGGTACTGAACGTAAATAATCATCAAGAGTATGTTCAGAGGCTTCGCAATATGGGGATTATTTCAAATATTCGCGTTCATACGCGTTTATTTGCGGCTGGCATGGACTGATATTCTTCTATCATTGGCTGAACCTCAGGGGTAATCAGATTTGTGTGTGTAGGAGCAAACTTGTTCGCGATCAGCTCCGTAGCACGCTCTTCGCGAACAAGTTCGCTCCTACAAATGCAACTTTACTGCCATAGAAATGGTCTTCAGGATTATTGTGTATAACCATTTTAATTATTCAGCACTATGCCGTAGCTGTTCAGATTGCCCCTAAAATTCGTCAGTTCAAGGCGCAAAATGTGAGTTTACAACTGTAAATGATCATTTTGTAGCGCAGAAATGGCGGATTTTAGGAGTGAGCTGAATAGTTACTAGCCATTTAGAGATATTTTATACTCTGCTCAACAGTTACCGAAAATAAAATCTACGGAGATATTTAATGAGAGCGACACTGATAACCCTGTTACTCACCATCCTGATCACCACCCTGCTGCAGGGTTGCGCACCGGTTATTGTCGGTGGCGCCGCCGCCGGCATTTCCATCGTCCATGACCGCCGCTCTGCAGGCACCACAATCGATGACCGTACCATTGAGCTGAAAATTCTCAACAAACTGAGCAGCGACAAGGCACTCGTGGAACACAGTAGTATCGGCGTCAACAGCTACAACTATGTGGTGCTGCTTAGCGGTGAGGCGGAGAGCGAGAGCTACCGCAACCAGGTGATGACGATGGCAACGGGAACCGGGATGGTCAAGCGGGTGGTCAATGAGATCCAGATCGCTGCCAAAAGCACCCTTACCGAAGATTCCAAAGATACCTGGATCACCTCCAAGGCGAAGCTGGAACTGTTTGAAATCAAGCTGCCGGGCTTTGATCCCACACGGGTAAAGATCACCACCCAGAGAGGTGTGGTCTATCTGATGGGAAGGGTCACCCGGCAGGAGGCAGATGCAGCGGTTGAGAAGATACGCTTCCTGCGTGGTGTAAAGCAGGTGGTCAAAGTCTTTGAGTACATCTGAACCAAAAGTGCCTATTGAAGGGCGCGTGATCGAAGCATTTGCCGCCATCGTCGGCCGGGAAGCAATAGTCACCGACCCGGGAGACTGTTGGCCTTACGGCTATGACAACAGCCGCCGTCACGCCCTGCCCCAGGCGGTGCTGTTTGCCACCAGCCATCAGCAAGTGCATGCCATTGTAGTGTTGTGCAACCGGCTGCAGATTCCACTGATCCCCCGCGGCACAGGTACCGGCACCACCGGTGCCACCGTACCCGATCACGGTGGCATCATCCTCTCCCTGGAGCGGATGAACCGCATCATCGAGATCGACCCGGCCAACCGAATCGCCCGCGTTGAACCCGGCGTCAGTAACGGCGCCCTGCAGGAGGCACTGGCTCAAGAGGGCTTCTTCTGGCCCCCGGATCCCACCAGTGCCGCCGTCTGCACCATCGGCGGCAATCTTGCCTACAACTCTGCTGGCCCGCAGGCGGTAAAATACGGCACCCCGCGGGAAAACACCCTAGGGTTGCGCGCCGTCACCGGTGCGGGTGATGAAATACGTACCGGCGTCATCACCAGCAAGGGCGTTGTGGGCTACGACCTGACGCGGCTGCTGATCGGCTCCGAAGGAACCCTCGCCATCATCACCGAAGCGGTACTCAAACTGACCCCTCTGGCGGAGGCGAAACTGACCCTGCAGGCGCTCTACAGGGATATGCACGCCGCCGCCCACGCAGTCTCCGCCATCATGGCTCAAGCGATAACACCCTGCGCACTGGAGTTTATGGATGGTGCCGCCATCGACATGGTGCGTGGTTACTCCGACCTGGATCTCCCTGAAGGGGCCGGGGCGCTGTTAATGATCGAGGTGGACGGCCCCAGGCACAACCTGGAGCAGGCGGCGGCAGTGGTGAAAAGTGCCGCCGAGGTGGATGGTGCGCTGTCTGTTGATATTGCCCAGACAGAGGAGGAAGTGGAGAGACTCTGGCGCACCCGCAAAGCGCTCTCCCCCGCCCTGCGCAATGTCGCACCGAAAAAGATCAATGAAGATGTCGTCGTGCCAGTGTCACGCATCCCCGACCTGATCGCCGGACTGGAAGAGCTGTCGAAAAAGAACGATATCCAGATCGTCAACTTCGGCCATGCAGGCAACGGCAACATTCATGTCAACCTTCTCACCGACCCCGATGATGCGGAAAAGATGGCCCGCGCCCACCACTGCCTGGATGCCCTGTTTAACCTGGTATTGGAACTGGGCGGCAGCCTCTCAGGTGAACACGGTGTCGGCCTTGAGAAACGTGACTATATTGACCGTGAGATCGATCCGGCGACCCTTGCCCTGATGCACCGCATCCGTCGGCAGTTCGACCCCAAAGGGATTCTCAATCCGGGAAAAACGCTGCCACCTCCGGCACACTGAACTGCCCCGGAGCTATCACCGGGTGCATGGCCTAATCACCTTCCCAGCGACCAAACCCTGGAATCCTGATCTCTCTCTCGCTGAAAGAGCCGCTCTCCGCCTGGGTGTGACAGGCACCGCAGTTGCTTATTGAGGCGACTTCGGGATTACCGACCACATGTCGGGATGAAAGCTTGTTATGTTTGCCGATGAGGTAGGGGGTATCGGTAGTGCGTAGCGGTGCTTCATTGGAGGAGAGGCTGCGCATGATTTTCACTGAACGCTTGTAGTTGGAGTGGTCGGCCGCACTCTTCACCAGGTAACTTTCCAGAGCACCAGCCTCCTCTTTCCCAAGCGCTGCGTCCTCTCCGAAGTGATTCTCCAGGCCCACCATCACACGCCGCCAGGAGCGGGCGGGAAGTAACCCCGGCTGATAGGCAAAATGGCAGGAACCGCACTCTTCCCGGTAGAGTGGGTTTTCAACCGGAGCCACCCCGCGCTTGACACTCATGGAACCGCGCAGTTTACTGAAAAAACCGCCATCATCGCCGGCCATCACCACCCCGCCGCCGCCCAGCAGAAGCAGTGAAGAGAACAGCAGGACTCTTTTTGTAAATCCGATATTCATAACTCTGTACCTCATTGATATAGGAAACGTTTTATTGGCGTAACTATTCAGCACCGCAAAGAAATCGCCAGTAACTGTTCAGATTGCCCCTAAAATTCGTCAGTTCAAGGCAAAAAATGTGAGTTTACATGGCTAAATGATCATTTTTTAACGCAGAAATGGCGGATTTTAGGGGTGAGCTGAATAGTTACTTATTGGCTTTTGAGCAACGCCAGTAGATCACCCTTCTCCTGGGGGGTACACTCCCGTCCAACAGTCCACTTGCAGTTACGCTTGAACCACTTTTCGATCTTTTTTACATTGGTCAACCGTTTCGGGTTGACCGATCGAGCCATCGGTTTGATCAGTTTTCTGGTGCGTGCATGCCGCCCCTCTTTGGTAAGATCATCCGTGTGACAGCTGCCGCAGCGACGCTCCTTGCCACTCTTTGCATCGACAAAAACTCTGTTCCACAGAGCCTCCCCCCGAGCGGCACTGAACGCCTTCGCCCCCAACCCAAGATAATTCGACTCCAGTTGAGCCACGGCATCAGCTTGGGCCGCCAACGGCCCACAAAAGATCAGAACAGTAAATAACCCAATAATATGTTTGCTCATAATTCACCTCCATCAA
>JBEVXT010000027.1:0-3029 GCA_040505955.1 Sedimenticola sp.
CAGGGGTTCCCCTTGAAGCGTGATATTTCTCCAGCAGCTCATCTGAGCTCAATGGGTGGCTGTAGAAATAGCCTTGGGCCGATTCGCAGCCGATCAATTTGAGGAATTCGGCCTGGGCGCTATCCTCCACCCCTTCGGCTACGGTGGCGAGGCCAAAAGCGTCGCCAAGGGCAATAATCGCTTTTACCACCTCGGCGTCACTGGTATCTTCAAGCATATCGCGTACAAACTCCCGGTCTATTTTCAATGCATTGACGGAAAAGCGGCGCAGATAGGCCAATGATGAGAAGCCGGTTCCGAAGTCATCAATGGATAGTTTGAGGCCGGCCTGATGCAGTCGGCGCAGCTGATTGAGAAGTTTTTCTCCGCTATCGATAAAGACTGACTCTGTCAGCTCCAGCTCAATGTTCCCGGGAGGAACATCAAACTCCGCCAGGATGGTCAGTACCTCGTCGGCAAAAGAGCTGTTTTTAAACTGGATCGGGGAGACGTTGACCGCCACCCCCCCGGGATCAAATCCTCTGTCGTGCCACTGTGACCACTGCTTGCAGGCGGCCCGCAATACCCAGCGGCCAAGGGCATAGATTTGGCCCCGTTTCTCCGCCAGCGGGACAAACTGTACCGGCATGATCACGCCGTTACGCGGATGGTGCCAACGAACCAGTGCCTCCACCCCTATCAGCTTGTTGCTGTTGAGGTCGATTTTTGGTTGATAGAGCAGCAGCATCTCATCGTTGGGTATTGCATCGGTCAGCTCCTGGCTCAGCAACACCTCGGATCGCACCTGTCCCGTCATCTCTTCATTGTGGAAGGCAAAATCGCCACGACCCGCCTCCTTTGCCCGGTAGAGTGCAACATCGGCATGAGCCATCAACGCATCCACGGCATCTGTATTATCACTGGGGACGTGGACAATGCCGATACTGGTGCCGGTAATGATGCGGTTCTCACCCAACAGCAGCGGCTCTGAGAGGATGTCAATCACCTTTTTTGCCAGTACTGAGGCATCAGCGGGATCCTCTGTATCACTCTGTAAAATTGCAAACTCATCGCCACCAAAACGGGCCACGGTATCAGAGGCGCGCAGCAGTGTTTTCAATTTATTGGCAACCCGCTTCAGCAGCAGATCCCCCACCGGATGCCCGAGGGTGTCATTGACATCCTTGAAGTGGTCAAGATCGAGAAAATGGATGGCAAATGCGCTTCCTGATCGGCTCAACTCTGCGCGCTTTCTTATCAGCTCTTCCATAAACATGGCACGATTGGGTAGTTCAGTCAGGCTGTCGTGGTATGCCAGATGTTGGATCTCCCACTCCGCCTGTTTACGTGCAGTGATATCGTGAAATGTCACCACCGCACCGACCGCCGGATCTCCATCGGGGATGATTGGAGTCGCCCGGTATTCAACCGGGAAAAATGTGCCGTCCTTACGCCACAGCACCTCATCACTGACCAGAAAATCCTCCTCTGAAGTAATGGCCGCCAACATTCGGCACTCAAGCTTCGGCAGGGGCTGTTGGTCGGCACCTGTATGGTGCACCAGGTCGTGGACAACCCTGCCCACCAGCTCATCTCCCTGATAACCCAGCATGGTGGCGGCGGCGGGATTGACAAAGGTGGCCCGGCCCTCTCTATCGAGACCGAAAATACCCTCATTGCTCGACTCCAGCAGCATGCGCGAGCGCTCTTCCGCACTGCGCAGTTCCTCCTGCTCACTGTCTCGCTGGATGGCAATGCCCGCAAGGGTGGCACCCGCTGCGATGTAATCCAGCTCTATCCCAACCGGTTCTTTCGGCGACTTGTAATAGACTGCAAAGGTACCCAGAACACTGCCGCTGGCGGAGATAATGGGATCAGACCAGCAGGCGCCAAGCCCCTCCTGTTCAGTCAGCTCCCTGAACTCACTCCAATAGGGGTGAACCGCCACATCCGACACAACCACCCGCTCACCGCGATGGGCCGCTGTACCACAGGAGCCAACACCCTCACCGATTTTCAAACCATCAATCCTGTCGTTGTACTGTTCAGACAGGCTGGGAGCGGCACCGTGATGGAGGTGGCCACTCTCCTGATCCAGCAGCAGAATGGAGCAGATCATACCCGGCAACAGCCGCTCTATGTGATGGGCAAGCGTATCCAGAATCAGCGGCAAGGGGCGACCGGTGGCGATCATCTCCAGTATGCGACCGCGCCCCTCCTCCAAGAGTTTGGAGCGCCATGCATCTGAGATATCCAGCACACTGCCGATCATCAGCAGTGGTGCATCATCATCACTTCTTTGCAGCTCACCCCGCTCTCTTACGTAGCGGACACCGCCATCAGGCAAGGTGATGCGATGGTCGATCTGGTAGATGCTGTTATCCTGAATAGACTGGTTGACTGCGCTCTGAACACGGGCGAGATCATCCTCATGAACACAACTGAAGTAGGCGTTTAGAGTGGGTTCGAAGAGGTCGGGGTCACGGCCAAAGATACGATAGATCTCATCTGACCATTGCAGTGAGCCATCGTGAATATTCAGAGTCCAACTGCCTACCCTGGCAAGGCGTTGGGCTTCAACCAGAGACCGTTCGCTACGTCTGAGAGCGGCCTCGGTTTTGTGTCGCTCCTCGATACCCGTCTGCAACCGCCGGTTGAACTCAACCAGAGTGCGATTACGCCAGATCAGTATAAGGGCGAAAAGCAGAGCCCCCCCTAAAATCGCGCTGACCGGCAGACTTAGCGCCCACCCTGATTCCTTTTCAACTGCTGCAGCCAAAATAGAGGATGGGTAAAACGGTAGGCAGACTCCCCAGGGAGTGAGCCACTTCGATAACTGAGTTTTCATATCGTCAACAGGATGGAGCATAAACCGATACCAGTAATCGCCGCCCATTTATCATTCAACTATAGCCCCCTGTGCATTTTTTATGCAATTTTGGTAACTTACCGTTATCTGATTACCTTTGATGCTCAGCCAATGATAGAAGAAGATAAGGGGATATTTGCCGCAAATAAAAAACCATGCTCTAAGAACATGGTTTTGATTG
>JBEVXT010000028.1:0-29481 GCA_040505955.1 Sedimenticola sp.
ATTACCTTTGATGCTCAGCCAATGATAGAAGAAGATAAGGGGATATTTGCCGCAAATAAAAAACCATGCTCTAAGAACATGGTTTTGATTGAACCCTATAAGGGCTTCAATCAGGGCCTCTTCGACTCCGACCCCACACCCTAAGTAATATTCGCGTTTATTTACGTTCATTTCCGGCTGATTTTTCAGGTGTAATCAGGTACCACTAAACAGGAGAGTTCCGAAACATGCCAAAAACGGTGGTAATCGATGACAGCGAAACTTTTCGCTCGCTCTGCCTGCAGGCCCAGGCCGGAGACGCCCGTTTCCAGTTTCTCTTCGCCGCCTGTGATGCTGAGGCGGTGGATATACTCTCCTCCGCAACCGATCTGGATATCGCCATTGTCGCCGTCGACCGGCCTGGTATCAGCGGGCTAGGTCTGTTCAAACAGCTACAGGATCGACGCATCCGTATTCCCCGCATCGCCCTCTTCTCCAGAATCAACTTCGGCCTGATCCGCAGCAGCATGAACCAGGGCGCGGCCGACTTTCTCAATCAACCGGTTGAGATTGACGATCTCACCTCCACCCTCGACAGGGTCTATCGCCATACCGAAGAGCGGCGCCGCGCCTGGCGCAACGAAGCGCAACTCTCCGCCATGCGCCGTGAGATCGATATCGCCCGGGAGATTCAGGTACGCACCCTGCCCGGTGACTTCCCCGCCATCAGCGGTATCGATATCGCCGCCCGGCTGATTCCGGCAAAGGGGATGAGCGGTGATTTCTATAATCTGATCGAACTGGATCGGAACCGCGTTGGTTTTGTCATTGCCGACGTTTCCGGCAAAGGGGTGCCAGCCGCTTTCTACATGGCGGTGGTCAGTACACTGATCAGTACCGTGGCGCACGATGTCGACTCGCCTGCCGCCTGCCTCACCCAGGTCAATCAACTGCTCTGCCGGCACCGGATTCCGGGTATGTTTGTCTCTGTTTTCTACGCCATCCTCAATCGCAAGAGTGGGCGGGTTGAGTATGCCAACGGCGGTCATCTCCCACCCTACCTGATCACAAAGAGCGGCGAAAAGATCTGCGCGGTCACGGGTGGCGAGGGAGTGGTGCTTGGCGTCGAGGAGAGCCTCCCCTACCACACCGACAGCCTGCAGCTTGGCCCGGGAGAATCCCTAGCGCTCTTCACCGACGGGCTGACCGAGGCATTCAACAGTGCAAGAGAGCAGTTTGGCGACAAGCGCCTCTCGATCACCCTGGCAGAAGCCGCTGACTGCAGACCGGCAGCACAAATCGACAAAATCTTTAGCGCCGTGGAAACCTTCTGCGGCGATGCCGATCAATCCGATGACATCACCCTGCTGATGCTCAAACGAAATGGCTGATCTTCACTACAACAGCCTGACCATTCCAGCGGATGCCTCACGGCTCGGGGATCTGCGCCGCTGGACTCGTCAGCGGCTGGCGCACCTCCGCTGCGACAACGATATGATTGAGCGCATGGTTCTGGCACTGGGTGAGGCGGCGATGAATGTGGTACAGCACGGCTTTGGCGGCGGAGACCCTGAAGGTGAACTATCCTTGGAGATAACGGAAAACGGCGGCGAACTGACATTCAACCTGAGTGATAATGCGCCCGCCATAGACCCCACCACCCTCAGCAGCCGTGACCTTGAGCAGCTGCGCCCCGGTGGGCTGGGCGTCCACCTGATCAAAACACTAATGGATACAGTAGAATACAGACCACTGCCGCAACAGCGCGGCAACCTGCTAATAATGAAAAAAAGAGTGAGCGGAAAGTGAATTGTAACATTAGCGAAAATGCCGACTTTCACATCATCGCACTGAGCGGTGATGTCGACCTCTCCTCCTCACCACAGGCGAGAAAGGCGATCCTGCAGAGCCTGGAAAAGGGGCATGTCATGGTTGACCTGTCGGCGGTTAACTATATCGACAGTTCCGGTGTGGCCGGCCTGGTGGAGGGCTACCAGACAGCAAAGGAGAGGGCGGTGAAATTTGGCCTCATCGGGGTCAGCCCATCGGCACTGCAGGTACTGCAGCTTGCCCATCTGGATCGCGTTTTCACCCTCCACAACACCCTGGATGATGCGCTGGCCAATGGCTAACCCCCTGACGCTCATCGAGACCCTGGGGCGCAAAACCCTGGAGGGTGTCGAAGAGATCGGTTACCACGCTGCCCTTCTGGTGGAGAGCCTCTACTGGCTGCTGTGGGGGCCCTATATCGGCAGGCCGGTGCGCATCGGTGCGGTCTTTGGCGAGATGATCCTGGTAGGGATCAGCGCCCTGCCGATTATTGCCACTCTCTCCTTTACCATCGGTATCATGCTGGCGATCCAGGGCATTCATACCCTTGAAACCTTCGGTGCACAGGAGCAGGTGGTGCTCGGCATCGCCCTCTCCGTAACCCGCGAGTTTGCACCGCTGATTGTTGCCATTCTGGTGGCCGGGCGTTCCGGCTCCGCCTTCGCCGCCCGCATCGGCACCATGGTGATCTCACAGGAGGTCGATGCCCTGCGGGTGATCGGTATCAACCCAGTGCGCCACCTGGTAGCACCGTCACTGCTGGCCATGTTGGTGATGCTACCGGCGCTCACCTTCTTTGCCGACATTGTGGGACTCCTCGGCGGTGCCGTTTACAGCGCTGCTGAACTGGGCATCGGGATTGAGGTTTACTGGGAGCGCACCCTGGCCGTCCTTGAGGTGGATGATGTTCTTCAAGGGCTGGAGAAAAGTCTGGTATTTTCAGTACTGATTACACTGGTGGGGGCGGCAAACGGCTTCTCTGTCACCGGTGGGGCCGAGGGAGTGGGTCGGGTCACCACCCGCTCGGTTGTCCTCTCCATCGCCTCCATCCTCATTGCCGACATGATCTTTACCTACTTCCTTAACCAGTGAGATGAAGCAGAACCACGCCATTGAAGTGAATCAACTGCACGTCCGCTACGGCGATCGCGATATCCTCCAGGGGATCGACCTCAACGTCCGCCGGGGGGAGATCATGGTGATCATGGGAGGCTCTGGCTCGGGAAAATCGACCTTTCTGCGCCACCTGCTGGCCCTGGAGAGTCCGCTCGGCGGCACTGTCCGGCTGCTTGGAAAGGACATCACCCAACTCAGCGGCAAGGAGATGCATCAGTTGCGCCGCAACATCGGCGTCTCTTTCCAGGGGGGGGCGCTGTTCAGCTCACTGACCGTAGGAGAAAATATTATCCTGCCCCTGCGTGAACATACCCGGCTTGATCCCGAGACCATGGGCATCATGGCGAGAATGAAGTTGGAGGTGGTCAACCTCGCAGGCTTCGAGGAGCTGATGCCGGCGCAACTCTCCGGCGGCATGGTCAAGCGTGTAGCGCTGGCACGGGCGATCATCATGGATCCCAAGCTGCTCTTTTTCGACGAACCCTCCGCCGGTCTTGACCCGGTGGTCTCCGCCGAACTCGACCAGCTGATCCTGCGCCTGAAAAGCGCCATGGGCATGACCATCGTGGTGGTCACCCATGAGTTGGAGAGCGCATTCAGCATCGCCGATCGCATCACCTTTCTCGATCAGGGCCGTATACTGATGACAGGAACCGTCGATGAAGTGAAAAGGAGTGACAATCCACGCATACAAAGCCTGCTCAACCGCACCCCGATAGATCAGCAGCGGGATGCCGATGAATATATACGCCGCCTCACCGGGCGGCAGACAACAGAGTGATCCGAACTTTATGAAGCGTCAAAATCTATCTTATCTGAGTGTCGGCTTTTTTGTTCTGGTGGTTCTGATCGGCCTGGTGCTGATGCTGGCCCGGATCAGCGGACGCACCGGCCCGGCAGATCACTACCATGTCACCTATGACAACATCAGCGGGCTGAGCAAGGGTACTCCCGTCACCTACGAGGGTTACGGTGTCGGCCGCATTGCCGCCATCACGCCACAGCACCGGGGAAGCGCCACCCACTACCTGTTGGATCTGGAGGTAAAGAAAGGGTGGCCGATACCCGATGACAGCATCGCGCGTATCGTCTCCGCCGGACTGCTCTCCACCATCAATATCGACATCAGCGGTGGTAAATCAGATGCACCTCTGAGTCCTGGCGACACAATTAAGGGGCGGGAAAGTATCAGCCTGTTTGCCGCCCTGGACACCATTGCCGGTGACGTCAACCACCTCACCAAAGAGGGCTTCATGCCGCTCCTGGAGAATGTGAACAGCCATATCAACGCCATCGCCACACCCTTTGAGACGGATACCGCCGAGATACTATTGCACCTAAAGAACAGCACCGAAAAACTCGATGGCGGGCTGGATCAGATATTCAGTGACATCCACAACCTGACGCAACAGCTCAACAGCAGCGCCCACGATCTGCGCCTGGTAGTGGGTGAAAAGAACCGCAAAAGCCTCTCCGGATTTCTCCAGACGATGGAGGCCGGTGCCGACGATATGCGCCGCCTGGTGGGCAAGGAGAACCGCGAGACCCTGTCGCGCTTCCTCGGTTCCATGGAGCAGAGTGCCGTGAGTTTTGCCCATCTTTCAGGTGATCTGGAGAAGAGCCGACAGCAACTTGACCGGCTTTTGGGCGAGTCCAGAGGAGTGGTCAGCGACAACCGCGAGGATATCCGACAGGCGGTGAGCGACTTGAAGGCGAGCTTGCAGACTGTCTCCCGACACATCAGCTCAGTCGCTTACAACCTCGAAGACACCAGTCGCAACATGGCAGAATTCAGCCGCCAGATACGCCAGAACCCGGGGCTGCTACTGAGCGGCGCACCGGCACTGGACAAAACCGAGCAATAACATGAGACTGACCACATTGGATAGACCCATCCCCCCCCTGCTGCAGGCTGGCCTGCTCATACTACTGCTCACCGCCTGTGCCGGCGCCCCTCCCCCAGTACCCGACGAGCACTTCTACCGACTGCCCCAGGTGCATTCTGCCACACCCCTGGCGCAACCGCTCTTCAGCGGCACACTCGCCATCGGCGCCCTCGACAGCGCCGGTATCTACAACGACCGGGCACTACTGCACAGCGAAGAGAGCACCCCCACGCAGCTCCAGCGCTACCACTACCACAGCTGGACAGAGAGCCCGCCGCGCCTGGTCCAGGATCATCTCACCCTCTTCCTGCGCCACGCCCGCACCGCCCCCGTAGTCATCCCCGAAAACCCAAGAAACCGCTGGCAATACCTGCTTAATGGAAAACTGCGACGCTTCGAACGCATCACCGGTGCTGGCGGTAGCAAGATAGTTGTCGCCATTGAATTCCAACTGCTGCGCCAGGGAGAAAACCAGCCACTGCTGGTGAAGGACTACAGCGTCACCGAACCAGCAGCGGGGGAGCGCATCGATGACACAGTGGCGGCATTCTCTAACGGTCTGTTGCGTACCTATGAGTGGCTGCTACGGGATCTGCAGCAAATTAAGGTAGAGGGAAAACAGTAAAAAGCGGGACGCCGAGTACGCAAAGATTGTCTATTAGAACTAAAACCCGCTCTTTTCCCTGAGTTTCACAAATTCAATCCTGACTAAAAACTATCACGCTGGAATAAAGCTGCATTTGTAGAGACGAGCATGTTCACAAAGAACATGCATCAGAGTTGATCACGAACAAGCTCGCTCCTACAACCAACTTCAGAATTATTATATGAGTTCGCTGCGACTTGACCTGACAGTGGATGTCAGATCACTTCAAACCAACTGACCGTTTTCGGCCATTATAGAAAGCTTTCCATAACGGCCAAGAGCGGACATTGATACTGTATGCATAATGAACAACCTTATTTCCTTGCGCCACTTATTTAGGATTGACCGGATATTGGAGTGGATTTTCACCGCTACGCCAACAAGGGGCAGGAAAAGAAGCACTTTGCCCTCACAAAATCCATGTGGAGGTCTCACGATACATTGCCGGGTGGAGTGAAATAGGTTGATTTCATGGGTTGAAATTCCTATCCT
Organism: Sedimenticola sp.; assembly: GCA_040505955.1. GTDB lineage: Bacteria > Pseudomonadota > Gammaproteobacteria > Chromatiales > Chromatiaceae > Vondammii. The sequence goes on from JBEVXT010000028.1 coordinate 5,950, forward strand.
TTCGTCTATGCCAATGAGAACTATGCCAAACAGAGAGATTTATGCGTCAATCATTGGTGCATTTATCGCAACCTTATGTGCCTCTTTTTTCAGTTTTAACATTCTACAGGCTGATAATCACCCTATGGTGTTAGCATCTACTGGTGCCTCAGCCATGCTAATTTTTGCTATACCCCACAGTCCTGTTTCTCAGCCTTGGCCATTGGTAGGCGGGCATCTTATTTCAGCTTTTATCGGTATCAGTGCTTATTACTTAATACCTGACCCTATTTTGGCTTCATCGGCGGCTATTGGTGTGGCAATGCTGGCAATGCATCATACTGGTAGTATGCATCCACCCGGTGGCGCCACTGCGGTAACAGCCGTTATTGGTGGTAGTGCGGTGCATGAGTTAGGGTATTACTTCATCGTAGTGCCAGTGTTTTTCAATTCAATTATTTTGCTCTCTTTTGCCATGGCAGTGGGGACTTTTAGAGAGAAGAATCCTTTTGCTGTTGATTGATTGCCTTTAACCACGTTAGGTTAGAAAGCTAACTTAAATAAAAATCCATACTCCAAGAACGTGGTTTTGATTGCACCCTGTAAGGGCGTATAAAGAAACCACCTAATTTCAATCAAAGCCGCTTCGTAGCCTGGGCTGAGCGAAGCGAAACCCGGGGGGGGATAGCGCAATAACTCCCCGGGTTTCGCTTCGCTCAGCCCAGGCTACAGTGAAATACGCATTATTGTATATACTGCCCTTTTCTTGTATAAACCTTTTAGTGTATGCAGAAGGATCAAAAAAAAATATTCATTACGGGCTTTCTCGTTCGTCTACAATTACCTTTGATATATTCTCACCCTGAACTGTTAACTTCATTCGTTTTCGTTTCCAGGATGGTTGATCTTTTGCCTCTTTATTAATTGGTGTTATTTCAGCTATTTCCTTTCCGTGACGTAATACATGAACTATTTCTCCATTCTCTACGGTGGAGAATATAGCTGAGGAATTTTTTCTAAATTCAGTAAAACTGACTGTCATCATTGGTGGTTTAACCTCTCAGGTACACTTTAAACAGAGGTAATGTACGTCATTGTACAGAAATGTACAGCTGGTGAGTTGTGGCTAACATTGTGAAAACGGAGAAAACAAGCGAAAGGCATGGGTATGTAACTGCTCGTTAGCCAGTATGCCGGGCACGGGTGCGTGTCATTCCATCCAATATGGTTGACGCAATTCTGTCAGGGAAGCTGGGAGGCACTTGAGAGGAAACAATTCCTGCCACCTCCTCAACGCGATCCAACATCTCCTCTACTATCCGCGTTGCTTCATGCGTTGGAAATCTGGCCTTTTGAGCCGTTGAGATGAAATAACGCGGCTGGATAGAACGCCAATGGTAGTGCCGGTTTTTGCCCGATACGGCCATGGCCATTTTTATCTTCTGTGATTGAAGTTGCTTGGCGTCCAGTAAGGGGTGTGCCGACATAATGTCATAGAGAGGAGTCATCCTGAATCGGCCAGAAGGACCGATAAAAATGCTGAAATTCTTGGCATGCCCGTCAATGCCCGCCAGTAACCAGAAAAGGAGTTGTGAACGGAGGAAGTTTGCCCGGTCAGCATGGCTCTCTTCAGAGTGAACCAGGAGGTCCATTATCGGGAGGATGCCAGGCCCATTATCACACTCATACTTGCTTCCTGCCGCAATACCCAGTGCTTGGCACATATCTTCCTGAGGCAGACGCATAATCCACCCGTCAGCGTAACGCCGGTCAAAACGCTCCACCACCAGCGCCTTGGCATCCTCAAAGATCGCCACCTCAGCGGTGCAGGTATCGAGCCCGAAGGCCTTGGCAATCTTCAGGCATAACCACTCATTTTCACAACTGTCAGTGAGATCCATCTGTTGCTGAGTAAGTATACCTATAGGCAGTTTTAATATATGCGTGGTGGGAGTCGCACCTGTCGGTCGCATCCACTGATCCTTGTGCCGTAATAGAGCGGTTTTCTCTTGTGCTCCGGCAATAGAGATACGAAAATCGTCATCCTTTTTACCACTCATCCCCAGAGGCTCCATCTTGTAGTTGCGTAGGGTGCGGGCAATTTCACGATCAGAAACGGGGGTGGCGACGATGCGACGAACCTCTTTGGGCTCAACCCCTTTAGGAATAAGTTGGATAGCGCCAACACAGTCCTGGCCTATCGCAGCCAGTAGGTCGTAGGGATGATTGGTGTCGGTATGAAATCGGCCTTGGATGCGTTCGCGGATGAGCGGGTTATCCGGTAGCAGGTTGTCGAAATAGTTATACGCCTCGGTGGCGTAAGCCTTCCTGCTTAATGGCATGGAGCGGGAAATAGGGCGTGCTGCGGGAGTGTCCAACCAGGTTCCATCATAACAAAAGGCCAGGGCACCGCTGGTGGAACGCGTCAGGTCGCCCACCTTAATACCATTCATCCATATTCCGAGTGTTTGTTTGGTGGTCACCATTGCTCAGCCCACTCTTCTTGCTTTTTATCCTCGGGGCTAGGCGCACCTTTGGGAACAATATGCACCTCCAGGCCAAGTTCAGACATGATGCGGAAGAGTGTGCCGATCTTGGCCTTTTCTGTGTAACACTCAACAGAGGAGATAGTGCCCTGCCTCACCCCGACTGCCTCGCTGAGGTCTGTCTGAGTTTTTTCTACCTCTTTGCGCATGTCCTGGATATAACGACCCAAGTCGGTTGGTGTAACGATGAGCATGAAGCCCTCCCTCAGTAGACGTTTTCTGCTAGCGCTTTTTTAGTCGCTTTTCCGTATAGAGCAACTATAGACGTTTTTCCGTATATTTACAATATAGACGGTTTTCCGTATAACAGTGGCCGTGACAGCACTCTCCCTCCAAGGGCACCACCCCATTACTTATTGATCATCTGATCGACCCGTGAAGGGTCAGGACACCCATCAATTGGCTCATTTTCACACAGTCTGGGCCAAAAACGGGCATTGATACTAAATGCAAAATAAAGGCCTCGTGCTTGCTAAAGGGATAGCACAGGGAGAACATTAATCAGTTACCCGGTCAGTCACTCTTGAACAAATACTGAAAACTTCTGCTGACGGGTAACTCTCGATCACTCCCATGGAGACTCACCCGCAATCTACCGCTAATATCCCTTTTGCAGGCTTTGACTGCCTCCACTTTAACTATGGTAGCGCGATGAATACGCCACCATGCGTCAGGGTTCAACTGCTGCTCAAGCTCTTTAAGAGGGGTACGCAGCAGGTACTCCCTCTGGGGGGTAAATAGGGAGGTATATTTGTCACCTGAGTGGAAGTAGATAATATCCTCTACCGATACCAGTTGAATCTCATCCTTCCACGAGGCCTTGATCCACTTGAGCCTTGGTCGTTCCTGAGATAGCGGCTCACCCTTCTGCAGCAGATCCAGCAGCCTGGAGATATCTTTTGGTGTCTCATCAATGCGCTGCTGCAGCCGCGCTATGGTCTGCTTGAGGCGCGCTTCAGTTACCGGCTTCAACAGATAGTCAACTGCCTCGTTTTCAAATGCTGCAACGGCGTGCTGATCGTAGGCGGTAACAAACACCACATGACAGTTGCCCCGTATCTTCTGCGCCACCTCCAACCCGGTGAGTCCCGGCATCCTTATATCCAGAAAAACGATAGCGGGGGATTTCTCTGCAATCAGCTCCAGGGCCTCAACACCACTCTCCGCCTCAGCAATAATCTGTAGCTCAGGCCACAATCGCTGTAACAATCGGATCAGGTATTCACGCAGTGCCTGTTCGTCATCCACCACCAGTGCGCTGGGGGTCATTTTCCACCCCCCGACGGGTCGAAAGTAATCGAGGCAACCACTCCGCACTGCTGGCCGGGTGCAAGCTCCAGCCGTGCTGAATCACCATAGAGAGAGTGAAGACGTTCACGTATATTGACCAGACCGATGCCCTCTCCCTGTTTATAAAGATCCATTCCCTGACCACTGTCCGTCACACTACATGCCATCATCACTCCCCTTTTCTCTATCTTTATGGCTATCCCGCCACCTTCGAGCTTTGGTTCTATGCCATGTATCAGGGCGTTCTCCACCAGGGGTTGTAACAGCAGTGGCGGTAACGGTTCACTTTCCAGCGAAGGCGCTGCCTCAATGGTGTAGTGCAGTCGCTTACCCATGCGTATCTTCTGAATAGTGAGGTAAGCATCGAGAAGTTTGAGTTCATCTTTTACCGTTGCTTTCTCCTCCCTCGTCCGGTCAAGAGAGGCGCGCAGATAGGAGGTCAGGGAGAGCAGCATCGACTGCGCCTCCTGGGGCTTGGTATCGATCAGACTCACCACGGTGGAGAGGGTATTGAAGAGAAAATGGGGCTCTATTTGTGCCTGTAATACCTTGAGTCTGCTCTCTGTGATCGCTTTCTCGTGTTTTTCGGCCTGGAGTTGCTTGTGCTCCAACTCAACCTGCGTCTCCTGCTGTTTGGCCCGAGCATAAAAATACCAGGCCACAACAACGCCAAACAGGGTGGAGAAGGCAAATACCCTGACCTGAGCATCGAGCTGGGCAAAGCCAAGAATGTGGGTGGCGCCACCGGTAATCAGTTGCACCAGAAAAACACCAAGCAACGTGCCACCGGGAACCGCAATGATTAATATGGGTACATCTACCTTTATCTGCCCCCTTGCCCGGGTCATAAACCAGATCAGACCGATAATTGAGGTGCCGATGCTATGAGAGTGGAGCAGGCTGATCATCAGCCCCCCGCCCATGATCAGGGCAATTAGAACGGCGATGAAGGTGTCGATAAGGAGCAGCAGGAGCCACTCCTTAGGACTACCCATTACACATGCTTTCCCCTTCTGTACCATTAGAACTCACTGTAGAGGGTGATAAATAGCTCCCGCTTTCTGGTCACCTGACCATAGGCCGAATCCGTAGGCCCATCGAAGAGGCGTAGACCCGCATCCATACTAAGACCTTGCCACTTGCGTTCAAGGGAGAGGGTGGTAACCCGACCACCATCATCCGGCGTAATAAGTAACGCAGCGGCCGGTTGCCACTCAGCCCCCTCATGCTGCCAACGCAGGAGAAGGTTTTTCTGCATCAGGGAGTTGGCCTGTAGCGCCTGGGAAGACCAGGCCAAGTTGTTATGGATCGCGCTTTCCAACGCCGGAATTGAGTGCAACCCCCGCTGATCCCCGGCCAGAGTAAACAGCGCCTGCCACTCATCCCGACTCAAGGCAAAATCGTCGTGCCAGTACTCCACTATCAGGTTGTCCCTCTCCGACCAGGTCCAGTTGGCACCGACCATAATACGCAGCCCCCCCTTATATCCACGCTCCCGCCAGGGATCCACCGTAGCCAGCAGGGTGCGGCTCTGTCCCGCCAGAGAGTGAATCGACTTGCTGTATCTTGGACTATAGAGAAGTGAGCTATGCAGTTCCAGGGCATCACTGACTATATTGATGCCACCTATCCCCCCCTGTAGGCCATGTTCATCACTGTAGCGCAGCAAGGCCTGCCAATCCCCCTCCTCCAGGCTACTGAAATAGCGCCCGATAAGGGCCAGCTGCTTGCTTCCACGGGTATCCAGTGACTCTCCCGGGTTGATCAGATAGATACCGGCAGCAGACAACTCCCAATACCTCTCTGCAATTAGCTGGTTAACGCCGCCAAGTGACTCTACATCAGTGGACTGCAGGTTCTGTTGTTGAATCACATCCAGGGGACGGAATCCGTAGCCGACACCCCAGCTCGTTACCCGCCTGCCAATAGTGAGATCCCACTGCGAAAGTGCGCTGCTGTAATAGAGTTCTTTGACAATGCCCCTGGTGGTGGGCTTACCTTCCGCTGCCATCTCGTTGCTGACACTGCCGAGAAAGGTGATATCCCCCTGTGACAGAGAGAGATCAAACAGCGTTCTGCTGCTGGTATCCGGCTTGGAAACCACCGTCTTCGGAACATAGAATAGGGAGTCGGTTCGATACTCGTTCAGTTGTGGGCGTATGGAGATAGAGTAATCCACCCCCGCTGCAGTGGAACTCATAAGAGGGAGAGAGAGGAGTCCCGCCAGGGTGATGCACTTCATTCGTATTCGACAGCTTCGCATTCGACAATCTGCGCTCATGGCGCTACTCAATCGTCTCTTTAGGCCGCTTTGCCAGGTAGGCGGGGTTGTAGTATTTATCCGCCAGTGAGTAGCTTTCGCTCTTCTCGTAGTGCACTTCCGTCACCTTGTTTTTCTGTATCCGATCGGTGAGCACCATCTTGACCACCTGAGGCCGCCCCTCCCTTTCACCCATAACAAACTCTGCAATCTTTGCCAGCTTGCCAGAGGCGACATAGAGTTTGGCACGCACCGGTTTCTGCGACCCCTGCTCAAGAGAGAGGCGTATATTCCTGTAGCCTGCGCCCTTCACTTTTGCTGTCAGGTAGAGGCTATCGACTTTGACACCATTGACCTCACCCGGTGACTCCATCACCGCCGAGTAGTCCTCATGCCAGTTCATGGTCGCAATATCGCCGGTGGAGGCCTCGCCCAACAGTTTCTGCATCGGGGTGATCCGTATCGGTCGCTTGCTTTTCGGCATCAACAACCAGAAGCGATCACCCAACATCAGCACCTTCTGTCCCTTCTCTCCAGGTGTGCGAAATACCACAAGTGACTTGCGTCCGGGCTTGATAAAGACAGTGTAGTGTTTCTCCTTATCCAGCTCACCCCCTTTATAGAGCCGTATTTTAGTGCTCACCTTCATCTGCTCAGCTGTCTGCCGATAGCTGTCGGCCTTGATCACATACTCATCCGCCGTCAGCGCAGAGACAGGTGTCATAAAGAACATCAAAAGAGTACTGCAAAACAGTTGTTGCAACTTGTCAGACATGGGATAGCGCCTCCACTATGGCTTTTGATGAAGCCTTTCTACTGGCAAGCCAGGCTGCCAGCATACAGACAGCGATACTGCTCAGGATCGTCACGAGAAACAGCTCAGTGGGGATATCCACCGCCAGAGGGTAACCTTCGGATCGCCCGGGAGGCGGGGGCATCTGCAGATCAAGGAGACTAAATGAGACCGAAACCGCCACCGCAAGCACCATACCAAGCACCGACCCGATGGTGCCGATGACCAACCCTTCCAGTGTAAAACTGCGATTGATCTCCCAGCGATAGCTGCCCATTGCCCGCAAGGAGCCTATCTCACGGGTACGTTCCATCACACTCATCCCGATGGTATTGGAGAGTGAGAAGAAGACCATCACCAGAATAATAATTCCAAGAAGACCAAAGATACGGTCGTAGATCCCCTTCACCCCCAGGTAGTAAAACGCCTTATCCAACCAGGTCTGCAGGGCGTATTGAGGGTAAGACTCCGCCAGTTTGGTAACCATGGAAGAGGTAGCCGCCGTCTCACGGAGAAACAGTGAGAGTGTGCTGATCTTGTCGGTCTGCATAAGCTCCTGGGCGGTACGCAGATTAACAAAGATACTGCGCTTATCCATCTCCGGTACACCGGTGGTCATCACCCCCTGAACGGTCACATCAAGGGCATTCAACCCGCCGTCGACGGTGGTACTCATAAGTGTCAGTGAATCTCCCGACTTCACCCCCATGGAGCGGGCCATATTTCTGCCTATTACAATTCTGGGATCATCTGCACTTTCACGCCGACTGAGGACACTCCCCTCAACCAGAGTCAGGAAGGGACCCTTCACCTTAAACTCACCGGCGGGATCAACACCAGCGCCGATAAAGATACTCGACTTGTCACCATTGCTTATCAGGCCGCTGAACTCAATCCGTGGAAGGATATAGCGAATATGTTCATCGGCACGCAACCCTTCCGCCAGGGCCTGATAGTTAGAGAGACCGTACTGCATCGATGTCTCTTCATCCTTGGTGAAATAATCTTGATGGGCAATGATAAGATGCCCCGAATCCCGGGCGGCCATCTCACGCAGTCCCACATAGGTGTAGTTGGCAAAACCGCCACCCACCAGGATCGATGCCACCCCCAGGGTGGTAATCAGCATGGTGATAACTGCACGCCGTTTGTTGCGCAGCACATTCTTGAATGCCAGCTTGAGCCATTTCATTGCAGCATACCGTCCTTCAGATGAATCTGAGTATCGCAGCGGGAGGACATACGATCATCATGGGTGGCGATAATAAAGGTAGTATTAAACTCACCACACATACTGTGCATCAGGTCAATCACCGCTGTGGCAGTCTCGGTATCCAGGTTTGCGGTGGGCTCATCGGCAATCACCAGCTCCGGTCGTTTTATCAGCGCCCGTGCAATGGCCACCCGCTGCTTCTGACCACCAGAGATCTGATCCGGAAGGTGGTCGGCATAGTCACTTATCCCGACACGCCCCAGCATCTCTTTAACACGCTCCCTACACTCTGCTGTGGGCAAACCGGAGAGGAACAGCGGGTATTCGATATTGTCCTGGACACTCATTACCGGCACCAGGTTAAACCCTTGAAAGATAAACCCGATGTGCTCGCGACGTATCCGTGTCAGCGTCTCCTCCGATTCATTGCTCATGTCCACCCCACGGAAATGGACACTACCCTGAGTCGGCTGGTCAATAAGGCCACATATATTCAGCAGTGTGCTTTTGCCACTGCCGGAAGGCCCTACCAGTGCCGAAAAGGCGCCCACATGCATCTCAAAATCCACTGACTTCAGGGCCTCCAGATCAACATCACCGGTGTGGTAGGTTTTACCCAGTCCACTCGCCTTAAGCAGAACGTCACCTTTCATCATTCTCTCCCGTAGCAATGCTCATTACCTGCCTAGCTAATCAGCAAGTTTCGCTATCTTTTTACGCCACTTTTCCACATCTACCGTCTTCTCATCACGCTCTGCGATCTTCAGACCCAAACCGTAGATGGTCTTGAGTGTCTCCTTGTCGGCACTCTCAAATGCAACTGAATCGACCATATCAGCAAACACATCATTAGCATCCTGCATACGATTGAGAAATCCCGGGACACTCAGAAAAGTGTCCACCGCTACAATGCGCGTAAGCAGCGAGGCCGCAACCCCATCAACCACCTCCCCGTCGTGACTTGGTGCGATCTTCTCCAGTGCAAGATCAATACGCTCCAACCCCATCTCAACCCACTTGATCTTGGTCCATGGCATCCAGGCATCCCGTGCCTTCAAGGTTTCAAGGCTACCCATATACACAAGAACGGCCGGATTATTGGGACTCCTCTCATCGAGTGCAGCAAACTTGGTCATGGCTTCATCCCAACTGCTACCCTCCTCCTTGTAGTAGCTATTGAATACCTCTGTCGCCTGGGCAAATTCTTCACCAAACTCCGCAGCAGCGGAGACGCCTGCCGCCAATACCATACACAATAGTATTGTCACCACTCCGTTCGCTTTCATCATCTAATCCTCTCAGTCGCTAACTCTCGGTGACAAAGTATGCACAACTGTTGCCTCTGGTGCGGGTCGGTGTGACAAAGGGGTGGATTACCGTCTGAAATGCAGATAGCGCGGATAAATGGGGTGATTCAAGGACTAGGAGCCTCTCCGAGAATAGGATTATCCACGGAAATCGGGGTCAGAGTAAAAATTAATGTAACTATTCAGCTGCTGCCAATAGCGTTCGGGGTGAGTTCGGGGTCGGAGTCGATTGCGGCAAAAAAACGTATATTTCCCTACCAGCTTCAACGCAATCGACTCCGACCCCTGGTGAAAATACCCTCCGAGAGGGGGGTACTGAATAGTTACAAATTAATCATCAAAAAATGATGTCTTGATTTTACTCTGGCCCCGATTTCCCAACTGAAATCTGACGCGACATGACCTGACCCCATTCATTTTCTCAATGGAGCGTTCATTACGGGTCTTAACCCAACTCCCGCTTGATCGCCAGTGTCACCAGTTCATTCAGATTCATATTCCGCTGTTTGGCGGCAATAACTGCTGCCCGGTGTAGCCCCCGCCCAATACGCACGTTGAAGCTACCACGATAGGGCTTCTGCGGCTCAACATTCAGCGTTTGGCAAGTTTGTATATAGTCATTCACCGCTTCATGGAATGCCGTCTCCAGTGCATGGACGGTATCGCCCTCATAGTTCACCAGCGGATCAATAAACTCCAGCTTCCCATAGAGGCAACCATCTTCCACACTCGCCTCTATCGAGCCATAGAACCCTTTATATTGCATCAATTTCATATCAATTCAGCCTGCTTCAGTTTCTCTATCAACTGTCTGAGGGCATAACGCTTCACAATATTGCCAGGATGCGGCTTGTGCAGATTAATCATGTGCTCTGGCCGACCGCTGTCAAACTTCACCCGAGAACCGCCGCCCTGCACTTCTCGATAGCCCAATGCCTTTAGATCCACCACCAACTCCTGCCAGGTAAAGTCGGATGAGACACTCAATAATTTGGCTATCAGCTTATCCCGCTTACCCATGCGCAACTCCGTTTCAGTTGCACTTAGTATAAATGCCTGCTGGTAATTTGCAACTAACATTCAGTTGCTGTCCGTGAACTACCAAATATTTAGTGAAGCGCATGCGCGGGTAACAACCGGAACCGGCGGATGCCTGTCACCGACAGTTTAGGGTATTGTTGCCCCTGTGAAGGTGATCTCACCATATCTGGAGAGTTGATGGAAACCGAATACCTGAAGGGCTTTATGCTAACCGTACTGGGTGTGCTGGTGCTTAGCTTTGATGCCCTACTGATCCGACTAATAGAAGTTCACTCTTTCAGCTTGCTGTTTTGGCGGGGATTGTTGCTTAGCCTGATGGTTGCCTTGTGGTGCCGCTACCGTAACCCTCACCTACCCATATTTAGTAAAGACTGGCCGTTTATCCGCTCAGCTCTGCTGTTTGCGCTGAGTTCAATTCTGTTTGTCAGTGCCATCAAACAGACCTCCGTTGCTAATGTGCTGGTTATTATCAGCGCTCAGCCGCTGTTTGCAGCACTGATCGCGCATCTGTTTATCGGTGAGAAATCCCCCCTAATTACCTGGGTCGCAATTGCTATCAGCATGTTGGGAATCGGCTGGGTAATGAAAGACTCCTGGTCCAGCCCCAATCTGGCTGGTGACCTGATGGCCCTTGGCTGCGCAATTGTTCTGTCGGCAAAGTTTGTCAATGACCGGGCAGTAAAACACCGGGATATGTCTTCGGCACTGATCAGTGCCGGTATTATTGTAAGCCTTATCAGTCTTGTCAGTGGCTCACCAACAGAGCTGTCGGGGAGTGACTGGGGGTGGATGCTACTGCTTTGTGTGTTGGTTATTCCTGTAGCCTTTGTTCTGATAACTCTGGGCCCTACCCGCATTCCAGCGGCCGAAGTGGGAATGTTAATGCTGCTTGAAACGGCATGCGGGCCGTTATTGGTCTGGCTGTTTCTAAATGAAGCACCCGGCAGGGCCGCACTGGAAGGCGGGTCTGTGGTTATTGCTACCCTGGTGATCCATGGGTTAATTCAGTGGCGCCACTCTAAAAAATATCTAGCTCAAAGGGTAACGGGGCAAGAGTGGTGAAAACGGTACCTGATTCCCCCCTGAGGTTCAGCCAATGATAGAAGAAGATCAGTCACTATTGGCCGCAAATAAACGCGTATGAACGCAAATATTTGAAACTGGCTCTATAAAACAGTCCTGAAGTCGGGTGTAGGAGCGAACTGAATGCCATTAACTTAGGTGGAAAATTCCCCGTGCACTTCAGGCTCGTCATTCCCGCGTAGGCGGGAGTAGTGGTGCAGGGATGCACCGTTTACGGATCTAAGGATGGAATCCAGGGGCCAGCGCTCCGTAGCGCTGGATACCCGCCTGCGCGGGTATGACGGGAAAGAGGGAAGTTCGACCACTGGATTCCAACCTATGCAGGGATGACCATGGTATTAAGCTTAAGTTAATGACATTGGGAGCGAACTTGTTCGCGAAGAGCACGTTTCGGAGTCCATCGCGAACAAGTTCGCTCCTACAAATGCAAAGCGTCAGATCATGCTCTTGGTTATTGGATCAATGCCCAAACAATATACAAGTGGAGAGCCATATTCGCGTTTATTCGCGTTTATTTGCGTTCATTTCCGGCTTATTTTCAGGGGTAATCAGGAAATGGTCTGTCTACAAGTACATCCCTGTACGCTCGACAGCAGCTCCAGGAGCTGACTTTTTTCTCCACATCAGGCCAAGGTATCTTCATCCATCCGGGTGGAGGAGAGATAAAAGTCGTAGCAGAGATCCATGACCTCCTCGTCACCCCTGCACTTCATGGCGGCACGGGGGTGTTGGTTGAGATGACCGCTGATGCCGTAGATATCGTTGAAGCCCCACTCGATACTCTCTCTGAGGGGGACAAGGTGTTCCTGAATCGCTTTGTAGACGGGGCGTACATGGAACTTGGGGTTTTTGAGGAAGTTCAGGAGCAGTTCCAGGTTGCAGTTACCAGCACCGCGGCCGATGCCGTTAATGGTGGCGTCGAGCATATTGACACCGTCAATAATCGCCTGCTGGGTATTTGAAAACGCCAGTTGCTGATTATTGTGGGCGTGGAAACCCAGCTCCTTGTTGGGGGCGTATCGCTTGTACAGATTCAGGTAGTCCGTCACTTGTTCGGAGTAGAAGGCGCCGTAGCTGTCCACCAGGTAGAGGTAGTCGAGCTCATCCACCTCGTTGATCTGGGAGAGCCCCTCGATCAGGTCGGTGCGGATAGATGCCGAGGGGGCCATAATATTGATGGTGGTGAGATAGCCCAAATCCTTGGAGCGCTTGGCAAAATCGATTCCCTTGTCGATATCCGCCACGTAACAGGCGGTACGGATCATATCCACTGGCGCCTGATCCCGTGGTTTCAGGATGGAGAAATCAACTCGTCCGACATCGAACATCACAGCTACCAGGGGCCGACTCTCACACTCATGGGAGTCAATCACTCTTTGCAGGTCATCATCATCGCAAAAATTCCACTTGCCGTACTTTTCCCGGGTGTACTCATCACTCTCGGTGAGTTTCTTCCCCAGCTCAACCACATCCACCCCGGAGTCGCAGGCGGCGCGGTAGACCGCCTTCACAAAGTCATCAGTGAATTGGTAGTTGTTGATCAACCCGCCATCCCTGATGGTGCAGTCCAGAACTTTGATCTCTTCGCGATACATCTGATTGGCCCCTAGCAAAAAAAAGATTGCTGAGTCTACCACAACCCATTAACCGAAAGGATCTGTAACTATTCAGCACGGTAATCCGGAATTCAGGTGTAAAGAGCACGTTTCGTAGTCCATCGCGAACAAGTTTGCTCCTACAACACCTCTGCTCCACCATAACTATGGTTTTCAGGATTTTGCTACAGAGCCTGTTTAGGGATAAAAAGGCACAAAATGCGAATTTATGTGTGCAAGTGATTATTTTTAACTCAGAAACAGCGGATTTCAGGGGTAAGCTGAATAGTTACCAATTGCCTTACGCACAGGAGATATTTAATCATGGATGCTGGCCACCTCTCATACTCTCATAACTATATTTAATAGGCCAAATTGGCATAAATAAATTATTTAATTAAAACAACAAACTACTCTTAATGTGCAAAATGAATCCGCCATTTTGGCAGGTTTTACATCACCGCACGAAGCAAACACATGCCAGCGTAACCAGCTTTTTTCTCAAGAAAAATCAATATGATGAAAAACATTAGAGTAGTGTAAAATTACTTGTTATCATTCGCTGGATTATTATTAACTTCACACGGGTTTGGCATCACGGCTTTTGAGGTAAATTGCTCATAATGCGTGACACCGGTAAGACTTTTCCGGATGAAATTCGGATCAACCTGTGCATTCAAGAGGCAAACCACCCACTAGGAGGGTTAGAGCATGTTGAAGCGATCGATAGCGGCAATCCGGGGAAGATTATTCTCTGGACAGGCCGGTCAAGATCAACAATCGTCACCAAGCAACGATGCCAATGTTACACGCCGGAGCTTTTTCAAGCGGGCAGCCATTGGCGCAGTCGCTATAACGGGTACCGCCGGGGCTGCAAAGGCTGTCATTGATTCGGTTCCAAAGTCCAATCTACAGGAACGCTACACAAAAGACGGACTTACCGGTGAAGAGGATCTTAAGAGTCGGGAATATGTACTGATGTCCGAGCAAGAGAAAAAAGAGATGCTCGACTCATTTATTAAAGGTCACTCTGCCCGGGCATGATGGCCATACACACCACTCTGAGACTTATCTCTCAACTATCTTTCTACCGTTCAGCTTCACTCGATTTCAGATCGACCTGGGGGTAATTCATGTCTAAAGAAGACAACATAGAGAACGGAGCTCAAGGCGTCTCCCGTCGCGATTTTTTGCGTAAGGCGGGAACCTACAGTGCTGCGTCGCTCTCTGGGGCAGCACTGCTCCTCTCCAATCCAAAACCGGCTCAGGCGACGACAAACGTCGAATGGGCAGAGCATTTTCAGAAAAACTACCGTCTGATGACGGAAGAGGAGAAGCAGGAGGCGCTCGACCGACTTGAGAAGCGCTACTCCGAGGAGTTCGGCAAAGAGGTCACAGTCGACGGCTCACCCGCAATGGACGGCGTCCTCTTCGGCTACGCACTCAATATCCAAAAATGTATTGGCTGCCGGCGCTGCGCAAAAGCGTGTGTTGCCGAAAACAATCAGTCCCGGGGTGATGAACAACAGATCGAGTGGATTCGTGTCCTCCGTCTGGAGAAAGGTCAGTTCTCCGCAGAAGACAGGGATAACGCTGGCTACCCGGGAGACTATGGCATTCAGGTAGGCGGCAATGCCTACAAGCCCGCAGGTGTGGTGCTGGAGGGCCAGCACTACTACGAAGCCAAGCAGGTGCCGGAGAAAGATGCTTTCTACATGCCCATGCAGTGCATGCAGTGTGAAAAACCCCCTTGTGTCAAGGTCTGCCCGGTACAAACCACCTATCGTGATCCCGACGGCATCGTCGTTATCGATTATAACTGGTGTATCGGCTGCCGCATGTGCATTGGTGCCTGCCCCTACTGGGCACGCCGTTTCAACTGGGGTGAGCCGAGTCTTCCGGCCGAACAGATGAACCCGGTGACACACTACCTGGGTAACCGGCCGCGCATGAAAGGTGTCGCTGAGAAATGCACTTTCTGTGTGCAGCGCACCAGAAAGGGCCGCTGGACCGCCTGTGTTGAGGTCTGCCCGGTAGGCGCACGCAAACTTGGCAACCTGCTGGATCCGGAGAGTGACGTTCGCAAGGTATTGGAGATGAAAAAAGTCTTCCGCCTGAGAGCCGATCTCAATACCTATCCCAAGTTTTTCTACTTCATGGACTAAGGGGTATACCGTGAAACGTTTTCTCCAATTCGCAATAGATTTTATCCGTGCCGGCTTTACCGGTGGTCTTATGTTCTGGGCCTGGATGCTGTTTCTCTCATTTTTCATCATGCTCTGGGGCTATGGTGAATATGTTCAGATCCGCGACGGCATGATCGTCACCAACCTCACCGACCAGGTCAGCTGGGGACTCTATCTGGCCAACTTCGTCTTTATGGTGGGTGTCGCCGCAGCAGCGGTGACGGTGGTCTTTCCCGCCTATGTCTACAAACACCACGAGTTGCACAAGATAGTCGTTCTCGGCGAGATGCTGGCGATCGCGGCTGTGATTATGTGTATGCTGTTTGTAACTGCCCATATGGGTAGACCGGACAGGATTTGGCACATCTTTCCGATGATCGGCATTTTCAACTGGCCCAACGCCATGTTGACCTGGGATGTCCTGGTACTTACCGGCTATTTGATCCTCAACCTCGTTGGCGGCTTCTACTTTCTGTTCAAGAAGTATTCAGACAAGCCACTGAACAAGTCCTTCTATATACCGCTGATATTTATCGCCATCGTCTGGGCGCTGAGTATCCACACGGTAACGGCATTTCTTATCAACACCATGCCGGCACGACCTATGTGGCACCACTCAATAATGCCGATCAAGTTCATAACCACCGCCTTTGCGGCGGGTCCGTCACTGATCATCATCGTCTTTATGCTGGTACGCAAGTTCACCCCGCTGAAGATTGCCGATGAGGCATTCCACATGCTATCTCAGATTGTCACTTGGTGTCTTGGCATCGCTCTGTTCCTGCTTCTTTCGGAGGTCGTCACCGAACTCTACGCTAGTACTGAGCACACTGCGGGGCTGAAATACCTGATGTTTGGTCACAATGGACTCAATATGCTGGTTCCGTTCTTCTGGACTGCCATCGTATTGATGGTTGTGTCATTTATTCTGCTCCTGATTCCACGGGTCAGAAAAAACATGACGATCCTACCCTTCCTCTGTGTTGGTGTTTTTGTCGGCATCTGGATTGATAAGGGAATGGGGCTGATGCTGCCGGGTGTCATTCCGACGCCTGTTGGTGAATTCGTTCAATACAGTCCATCCATGATTGAGATGATGATCATCCTCGGCGTCTGGGCCATTGGCTTCTTTATCCTGACCGTGCTGATCAAAGGTGCAGTCGGCGTTTTGCTGGGGGATGTCAGCCATGGAGGGAAGTCAGATGCATCGGCAACCTGAACAGCACACTGACAAATCGAATCCGGCACGTCTGAGAGGTCATGCCGACTCCACCGATTCTAGGAGACGAAAGAGAATGATTAGCTATCGATTGTTTGGATCAGCCATAGGTCTCTGCCTGTTGGCGGCTGCATCCACAGCCCCTGTTTTCGGGGAAGCAACCCCACAGGGAAAAGAGTGCTTCGAAAGCAGGGATGGAAGAAGCCAGATTGTACAGCGGGAGATCGCCCCAGGCACTCCCAACGTCAAGTGCTCACCGACCACCAGCGGTGTTTTATGGTGGGGCGACCCCTTCGATGGAACCATTCCGATGGGCGATATGGCGGTAGAAGCCGACTACACCCATGAAGAGGCTGTGGTTAAGCCACGCGAACCACAGATCGACAAAAACAAACTGCTGACGATCTGTGCCGTCGCCTGCCACAACGGCGAATATGTGCCTGTGCCAGAGAACAAGAATCCGCGTCCGCTGAAAATGCATAAGGATATCGTTCCCGATTCAATGGATCTGAAACATGGCAAGGGTGCTATCTGGTGCCTCAGTTGCCACCACCCGACCGACCGGACAAAGCTGATCGACAACTTTGACAACAAGGTCAGCTTCAACCAGCCGCAAAAACTCTGCGGTAAGTGTCACGGTCAGGTTCTCCGGCGTTGGCGTGAGGGTATCCACGGCAAGCGCATCGGTATGTGGGACAAGGGTGGAAAGAAGCGTTGGTGGGTCTGCACCGAGTGCCACAACCCCCACGATATACAGCAAGGCGACAGACAATCTGGTTTTGCCCAACTGCATCCGGAACCAGCCCCAAATTTGCCGAGGGGCATGGCTAATGTGGACCATGAGCGTGTCAAGCACGGCCCAGGCCACTAACCGGAGTTACTCTGCCACTCCGGGCGAAACCACTCTTCAGACCGGCTGTTTTGACAGCTGGTCTGAAATTGACCCGCCTGATTCGGAGCAGATGCAACAACTGCTGACTTAAATGATTAAGTTTGCGTAGAGTACGAGGAAGGCTGATCTCATGACAGAACAGCCCACCCGATGGCTAACCAAACCCTCTACGCCCCCTTATTCCTCTAACTTCACTATTCTGGGGATTAGAAAACAATGACCGCTAACAAGACACTGATTACAGCCCTTGGCATCATTACCGCTTCATTAATGACCCAAACGGCACAGGCGCTGGATGGCGCAGGCCTTTACGTAGAACGGACATGCATCGCCTGTCATGGCGCTGAAGGTCGGGTAACCGTCATGGACGAGTTTCCCAAGCTCGCAGGGCAAAACGCACCCTATATGGTATCTCAGATGAAAGATATCAAAAGTGGTGTACGCGCCAACTCAAGCTCTGTGGCAATGAAGAACATAATGCACATGATCAGCGATGACGAGATGACCGCCGTTGCTGCATGGCTTGCCGGCCTGCCGGAATAAGCTAGCCGAATGTTGTGAGAGCGGTGCCACACCATGATTGAAATTCATAATTGGATAGCAATCGTGGCGAGGCACCGCTCTCGCAGATCATGAATCAATTGGACCAGAGAGCATCCGTCAGGGTGACAATCTGTTCATAGTAATCATCACGATCCAGACCCAGAATACCAGAACCGAAAAGTTCGGCATCCACCGCCGTGGCTAGATCCCCATAGTTGACCAACACTGACTGATAGAGAATCAGTGCCGGCAGCAGATCGGTACGATCCTCAAAATAGCGGTGCAGCGAAATAACATAACCGTCGTCCGGTACCTCTGATGCCGCCTCCGTTCTTGCAAACATACCCGGTTCTATACCCTCGGTAGCAAATTCAATCCTGACCGGGTAACGAATACACCTTCTATCCTCAAGAATCTGCAGGACGGTGGAGTAGTCGATAAGTGGACCATAAAGCGCACGAACCTGGATCGCTTTCTCAATCACATGCTTGGATACCGTGCTGTGAATAACTTTCCCGGGAC
Source organism: Sedimenticola sp. (assembly GCA_040505955.1). Lineage (GTDB taxonomy): Bacteria > Pseudomonadota > Gammaproteobacteria > Chromatiales > Chromatiaceae > Vondammii. The sequence goes on from JBEVXT010000028.1 coordinate 24,419, forward strand.
GTTTTTTAACCTTCTTTTGTTGCATATATTTTTCCGTTATCTCTCTATAAACTTAGCTGCAGTATACTACCCTAATTAAGATTTGAATCGCATTCAGCGAAGGATACTCATGTCAGAATACAAGTTAAATCTTACCGACGAAGTTGAAGAGGATGCCTCTCGTCAACGCACTATCGACGAACTTCACGCCTTTATCTCTACAATGGATGATCGCCCACTCGCCGTTGTTACACTGGATGAGGAGCAGAGTGTGCAGTGGGATGAAGAGGGTGATATCGACTATCAGGATGAGTATGGACGGCAGATTGTCAGCCAAGTCAGCGACGGTACCACCGAGACACTGGTGATACGTAACTTCGAGGGCCTGCCTGTGGCTTTGGCGGCACTGGATGGGAATGACGGCTGGCAAGGCCTCGGCATCGACAAGCGCCTGCGCTTTGAGATTGCCACCATGCTGCAGAACGATGAGACCGAGTTTTCTACCTGACCCCTGTACGTAGGAGGGACTCAATCCATTCTGCGTTCGGAGTCGATTGCGTTTGCTATGGTCGAGTTCAGGGGCAGAGTAAAAACTATTTGCAAAAAGTAAGCTTAAGCTTGGTGACAACAGAGAGACACCTGGGCACAAGTTTTTATTCTGACCCCGAGCTACGCGAACCAGGCAGTTTCAGCAACTGCCGAAGTGTAGCCACTACACGCTCACGGTCGTTTTCCGCCAAAGCTCCCACCTTTCGGATAACCAATTGATCATCCAGTGTGAACAGCTTCATCCGCACCACCGAGGCGGAAGGCAAACCCGCGTAATCAAGATCCCCTATTTCGACATCTAGAGGCCAATCTGAGTTTCTGGCGCTGGTGATCATCGCCATCACCGACTGGCCCACCCGCTTATTAAAACCATCAGCATCGGACAACACCAATGCCGGTCGACGCTTCGTGGTTGATCGGTCAGTAAACGGAAAAGGCACCACGACCACATCGAATGCCTTAAAGGTCACGATAGGCTTCCTCGTCGGCCTCTGATGCCCATTCGTTCAGGGTAGCTTCCAGGCTCCGGACGAACACCAGATCAACGGGACGTGCCTTGCGGATATGGACATCGTTATCCTCGATGTCGAACGCAATCGCATCACCAGCCTCCAGATGAAGCAGATGTCGTATCGGCTCGGGTATTGTCGCCTGGTACTTTTTCGTCAGTTTGCTTGTTGCTGTTTCCATGGTCGCACCTCCATAACCAAGATAATACTAGCATTACCCATTACCGGGAACAATGTGGCTGGAGATCCTGGGGATTGGGCAAGGGTACGCTCTAAAGCTCCGTGCATCCTATAAAAAAAGGGGTGGCCCGAAGGCCACCCCAAATTCACCACTCAATTGTATACGTCAGGATCAGACGATGTTACGCGGTGCGAAGGACATGGAGCGGAACTCGCTCTTGTACTTCGACTCGCCGATCTTCTTGACCTTGGCGTTACCCATCTTGAAGTTGTAGTTGCCAGATATCTGGTCAGGCACACGACCCTGCAGCACGTTGCTGGGCTGGGAAGTGTTGATGAAGTAGGAGTACATGGTCCCCTTCTTCACATGAGGAGTGACGATTGCCACTGCCGTCACAGCTGCCTTATCCAACTGGATCCAGCCGTTCTTCATCAGATCTGCAAAATTGAAGTCATTTCCATGAACCCCTTTGATGGTCTGCTTGAAGTTAGGCACACGATCACTGTAGAGCATCACCTGATCACCAGACTCGATACCACGCTTGGCGGCATCGTCCGGGTGAATCTCGGTCCAGTTCTCAGGCCAACGCTGAGCAATGTAGGCACGACGATCAACATCATCGAAGCCTGACTGCCAGACCTCATTGATACGACCATTGGTGTGCCACAGCTCGTCACCCTTCGGCTTCATCCACGCCCAGTAGTCAGAGAAGAGACTCCATGGGTGTTTCTGAATGTTGACGCGACCGGTCTGTGAGTTGAAGTGCGTACCCTTCTTGTTGACCATGTTGGCGCCTTTGGTACGGCCCTCTGCCACCATCTGCTCCTGTTTCATAGTGGTGTCATGTAGACGGATGGTACCCAACAGCTCGCCAGTATCATAGTTGTAGAAGGTTGGACCCTGAATACCGTCGGTACCCAGTTCGCGCAGCTTCTCATGCAGGGTTTTGCCCTCTTTGTGAGCAGCAACCTTGATCATGTGGTAAGCCTTACGGTTACCACGGCTGAAGCGTGAAGACTCTTCACAAACTTCGTTGGAATCTTTCCAATCGTAGCCGTCGAAGCCCATACGCTTAGCCAGCTGAGCAATGATCCACCAATCCGGCTTGGCATCACCCGGGGCATCCATGAACTTGGAGTAGAGACGGAGACGACGCTCGCCGTTTGCACGGACGAAGTTCTCCTCACCCCAGGTTGCCGCCGGGAACACCACATCTGCAAACTTGGAACCGATGGGATCGCGCAGGTAGATATCGTGGTTGACCACGACGGTACCACCAGAGTCCATACGTTTCTTCAGCGTGTCGATGATCTCCTGTTTATCGAAGGAGCGAACCTGATGGGGATTCATCGTTACCAGCTCTTCGAACTTGGCATTCAGTCCTGCGGAACCGCACATTGCCTGAATCCAGGTAGTACCGACAACATGGGCAAGACGTGTACCACCGGAGTAGAAGTAACGATCACAATCGAGCGCCTGACGACGACGACCCGGACGTTTCTGTGGCGACTTGTTACGTGAGTAACCGCCACCGCCGGTACCACCACGCTGGTGACCACCGAAGCGACCCACCACCTGACCCGGACGACCACCTGCACCACAAATGGTAGCCAGTGAGCTGACTGCATTGGTGTTACCGGTGTTGTTGGACCAGTAGAAACCCTTCTCGATACCAAGAGAGGTCTTTGGACGGGTGCCATCGGCTTTTGGCTTAGCCAGCCACTCAGCTGCCTGATAGATCTGCTCAACAGGGATGTTGGCAATCTCAGCCGCAACTTTGGGATCGCAATCTTTCTGTGCAAGATTCCATTTCTTGTAGTCTTCGTAGCCCTTGGTCTGGAACTTGCCCCAAGTGGTACGCCACTGCCAAGGAGTGTTGCGAGTACCCTGACCGAAGCCGGAACTGGAACCCCACTTGTCGTTGACCCACTTTTTGATCCACTCGCTGTCTTCCCAGCCATTCTCCATGATGACACGGGCGATCGCACCCAATACTGGAGTATCGGTACCTGGATCGACCTGTATGAATAGCGCATTGCCCCTGCTCTTGGCATAGGCAAGGCCAGCAGTCTCACGAACGTTCAACCAGATAGTCTTCTGACCCGCATCAATCGCTGGGCGAATGAACTGGTTGAAGATCATGGTCTTGGTTTCGTACGGGTCGGTACCGCAGATCATCAATACTTCCGCATCGCCCCAGTCCTTGTAGGAAGGACCGAAGTTATCGAAGCCGGCATCACGGAAACCCGGTGTAGAGGTTACGTTGGCCGGAGTATCGTGCATGGTCCAGTTGGCGGTATCGATGGAGCCCTTGGAGAACTTGGAGACAGCGTAGGTATTCTCCACATACTGATAGGAGTACTGTTTCATACCATAGGAGTTGGCGCCGTGCTTCTTGATGGTGTAACTGATCAGATCAGCGGCCACATCCAGCGCCATATCCCAGGAGACCGGCTGCAGTGTACCGTTGATGCGAATCATCGGTGACATCAGGCGATCACGGGTCGGCTTGTCAGGGTTGTAGATCTTCTGGGCAATACAACCACCACGGATAGATGAGTCACCACCGATGTTGACGGCTTTGGTGTCCTTATCCGGAACGATGATGATATTGTGTGGTTTATCGTTGTGCATACCCACATTGTACTGGGTAGGCGCAACCCAGGCCTGCAGAGGACCGGTAGGGAAGTCGACCTTGAAAGCATTCTCAGATGCTTTCATGCCGCCATCCGGTGTACCCACAGGCCAGCGATAGACTTTGTAGCCACAGGCAACGATGCAGTAATCGCAGCAGGTGGTCAAAACCTCAGCATTCGTGGGAGGTAGAGGAGTCTTGTCCTCAGGGAGATAGTACTTAGTTGACATTGTGTGACTCCTCCTAGGATTCCATCAGGTTTGCAGAACGGCCAAATAACAGGCCCATGACACCAACGGCGTAAACGTCGTCACCATCCACTTCCAACAGCACCTGAGGAATACTCTGGTAAGCCTGACCGGAGACGATAATACCGTGACGGGTCAGATCGTAAGTGGAAAGATGCAGAGGGCACTGGCCCAATACGCGGTGTTCACCGACTGCCTGATACTTGCCGTTCATGAAGCCGCCCTGATGTGTGCAGAGGTAGCTGTAAGCCACCACGTCACGCTTGGCGCCAACACCACCACCCGCCTTTGCTCCATCCATATCGACGATAAAGCACTGGGAGTTGCGGCCATCATCCGGGTAGTTGAAATCCACCGGCGTATTTGGCTTCAGCTGACTTAGCTTGGCCACCAGCTTCCGTGGGTAGCCGACAACACGGGCTTTCGCCTGTGCCTGTCCGGGCAACGCACCAAGAGAGATGGTACTGACAGCAGTCGCTGCGACGCCTGAATACATCAGGAACTCACGACGATTCAGCATACATTTGCCGTGGGCGGCAGCTGACTCATCCTTCTTCTTTAGTTCAGTCATTACTTTGCCTCCTGTGCGGCCTGAAGCTCAGCCTTGGTGAAGAGAGGTGCGTAGTCAGGCATCTCCGGCTTCGCCACGGTAACCTCAGGGCCAGAGAACGCGCCAAGGAACGCGACCAGATCCTCTTTCTCCTGGTCACTCAGACCCAGGGGTTTGATCAACTTGGACTTGTTCTCAGGGAAGAGTGTGGTACGTCCCTCTTCATCAAAACCACCGCGATCATAGAAATCTACAACCTCTTCCAGGGTGTAGAAGACACCGTTATGCATGTAGGGTGCGGTATATTCAATGTAACGCAGCGGTGCGGTACGGAACTTACCCTTATCCCACTTGTTTTTGCCACGGTAGTAGAAGCCCCAGTCGGACTTGGCACCACGGTAACCCTCTTGGG
>JBEVXT010000029.1:0-8610 GCA_040505955.1 Sedimenticola sp.
GTTCGGGAACAGGTGACACCACATCTGGCTAAACTCGCAACTCCAAGTTGCTGTTTAGCAGTAAATCATGCGACATCGTGTCGCAGTAACGTCTAGCATAACCGGCCATTTTACCCAGAGTGTAGCGTAGCGGAACGGTGGGTAAAATGGTCAGCGTTTATGCGATTGTTAGGGTCTTTCTACTTCCTACATAGAGCTAGCCCTTTAGGTATGAAGCCAGCAGGCGAAGACATTCTTCCTGAACCGTAAAAAGGTTTTCTTACATTCCACGCATCTTCATATATCTTTTCTCCTGTTGAACGCTTAGCACCCATGGCTTTTCCGTTGACTGCGTATACTTTGTGATTTGAAATAATTACTACGTCTCGGTACCGCTTGCACGTTAGTAGTCCAAATTTGAATTTATATGGCCAATTTACGCCATATTCTTCTTCAGATACAAAAACATATTTATTTGGCATTTTTCTGGCTTTTATTCTAGCCATTTCCTTTTCATTTGGAGAGTATATAACTTTTTCTATACAATAATATGTGTCTGTATTCTTATTGCATTCATGTATATAAATAGAAATTGATCCACCCTTGCTTAAATCTATCGAATAGATATATTTCCCATCTTTCCTGAAGGGTCGGCTTAGAGATAATTTTGGACTAATTGGTATTACCGATAAGATTTTACTCAGGTGTGTATCATTTAGATCGGAAAAATTATTAATTGGCTCAAGCAATGGTGCATTATTGCTTTTGAAGTAATAAAATTGAACTCCATTTAAATTTTCTGTCTGTTTGTATGTTAAATCATAATTTATCTGCTTTGTCATGGGAATTAAATAATTATATGCAATTGATATTCCGCCAAGTACAAAGATGGAGCTAATAAATATCTTTTGCCATAAAGGAGCACGTTTAAACTGCTCAGAAAATCCTATATCGGAGCGGATACTGTCAGCGTGCTGTACGTTATCGCGTTGTTTGGGAGTGGTATTTTTAGTTTTTCTATCGTTTTCTCTAAGCAAAGCAGCTTCAACTTTCGCATATACTACGCCACATTTTGGGCATTCATAGTCTGGAGCTATATCGCTCGGTGCTTTTTCATATCCGCACTTGGGACATTTCTTTGTCACTCACCACCCCCCTGTTGCTTTGGACCCTAACGTTAAGTTCACCCGACCACCGGATAATGCCGATGTGCTTGGCTACACAATAATGTCAATTGAAACCACAACATCTGAAATGCCGCAAAAGGTAGGTGAGTCGGGTGTAATTTTTTGTTAGCGTAAATCACTTTAGTGGGCGATATGCTTCATATTGCGGTAAATCGCCTTCTATCTCTTCCCAGCATGCTTTTGATGTTGCGAATATATGCGCCTCTGGTCTTTCAATAATATCTGATTCGATTGTGCCAAGTCGAACCCTCACATTTCCAGGCTTTGATTTATTTTTGCTGATAATTGGTGAGCCACAATGCTTGCAGAAATATTTAATTTGCTCAGGGCTAGATTCATATCCTGTAAGATCATCATGGCCTGAAATAATGTGGAATTTGTCTTCATCCAAATTGCCATTAGTTGCGAAGGCACTTCCTTGGGCTTTCCTGCATTTTGAGCAATGGCAATATATTATGTTTTTTATTTCGCCTAATATTTCATAGCGAACCTTCCCACATAAGCAACCACCTTTGTACATATGTTACTCCGTTGATTTCTTTACGCTAACGCCCGCAGCAACTGCTGGCAAAAATGGCGTGGCTTTTGGAACAAAAGGCGTGACAGTTTTGACAGTCAGATTGCCTGCGCTTGTTAAGTTTCATTCTAATTCAGTGCCCCATGACAAATTCACAGTTGGTTTGAGTTGTAAAATCAATGGCTGAAGATTCAATTTATCTGGAAAGTCTACAATCATTGTTTCCTTGCCTACTTTGGATTCGAACAATATTTTATTGATATAACTTACAGATAAAGCTGTTAATTCTTTGCCTGCAATTAATAGCTTTAAATCCATATCACCATATGCAGGGCTAATTATACATTCGACACTAACACCCGCTCGCTCGGTGAAATAAGTCAAAGTATTGTAATACCATGGAATATCTTCATCTGTCATTTCAGGCTCGACTTCAAAAAACCCTATGAATTCGTAGTCGTCTGGATATTCTCTCTTAATTGCTATACTCATATTCGAAACTTAACGCCGTAAATAACCTGTCATTTTGAGAGCGCTAGCGAACAAAATGTCAGGTTGATTTACATTGTTATGTGTATTTTTATTCACTGATAATTTCAACATCTGATAGCAATATTAGAAGGCTATTTGGTATCTCATTATGGCAACATAGGCCTAATTCACTAACCGGCTCGTAAAATTTGACTAATACCCTTGATCTTGAATTTTTGTCTTTTATGATTCTTCCTCTTTTACCAAGCAACAGCCAGTAGTTTTCATTTGGATCACAGTCCTCCGGAGCTACCGACTTCCCGTTAAATGATTTGAGAATTACATCAGAATTAACCATATCTTTGTTTTATTAGAGTTTAGGTGTTCATTACTATGATACAGAGCTTACAAAAGTGAGAGCTACATAACTTATTGTGCAAATACCACCTATTTTAAAGACCCCTCTAAATTTATTAAAATGTTCTTCATTTTTCTTAGAATCATTTTTACCAGGATCAGGTAAAAATCTGAAGCCAATTCCAAGCATATAGATTCCGGCAATGATTTCTACTACCCAATATATTATTTCGCCATTATTCACAAATAATTCCATTCTTTTTTACACATAACGCCTGGTTTTGTGGCGATTGAGCGGTAGCGAATGAGACCACAAGAACCACTTGTTAGATGATGATTTTTTAATAATTATTGAACTCTACATTCCCACTATCAATAGCGGATATAACATTTTTTACGAGTTCCTGATGCGGTTTACTCTGTGAATACTGTCGTAGATAGCTCATACCTTTTTCTTTGTGTCCTTGCTGATAATATAAGAGACCAAGAGTGAATTGTGCGCGTGCTTTACCACCATTAAGAGCCTTTTCTAAATAGGGGATGCCGTCATAATGGTATTTACTAGTTCCAGATAGGAACATACCAAATAGATAATTTGCCTTGATATCATTTGGAGCTATTAATAACACCCTTTCAAAATCTCTCTTTGCCTTAATAGCTGCCCCCTTTATGTTGAGGTTGTGCGCCATGCTTTGTATGAAGGCTGATCTCAATAGAAACTCTGGATTATCTTGCTGGTTCTCGCTAAGGTTGCTTACTCCGCGAATTAGCTTCTTTAATTTTTCGGTTACCTCTGCCCGTTCTTCCTTACTTCTAAACCGTGGCGGATACTCTTTAGCATGAGTGGCGATTCGCCCAATATAGTAATCAAAAACATCCATGTTGAAGAAGTACGTAGTACTGCCATCAGCTTTCTTGGTTTTCGATACTATCTCTCTTAACTCATATTTCCAGTCAGATGACACTGCAACAAACGGTACAGTCGATAGTAGTAATGCGAGTATATATTTTTTCATGTTGCACTCATCTAACGTTTGAACACAGCCGCGCCGGTTTTTGGCGTCGGCTGGTGTGACTGGTTAGGAGTCACAATCTAGCTCCATCACAGGCTTACTCGCCTTTTTCATAATTACATGTTGGAAAGCTAGGATGCTAGCTTTTGATTTAATATCGGATAGTAGCTGACTAACAGTTTGCAGCTTTTCATAATTTGGCATTTTGATGTTGTGCCTGTAGCTATAGTTCTCTAGATATAGCTGGTCGTACTCAGGAATCTTTCGAATCTCTCTAAAATATTCATTACTATAGTTTGCAGCGCTGGGCATTACCCGAAAGATTTCTTTATCAAGATCAAGTTTGTCTGGGTGATATTTGAGGAAATATGAAAGCTTAATTTCATGCATTTTAGAACTATTAAGCTGCTCCTTGATTAGGTAAGAAAACTCTGGATAAAGCTTAGGACTCCGTGATTCGAATTCTTTGTCAATTAGATTCCAGTATTCATTAAATGCTTTAGAGTAATCAACGTGTGCTAATTCGATGCAATCATTGCTTGGCCTATTATCCGCAAGAGCGTGTATTGATATAGCACAAAGAATAATAATTAGTACGGGCTTCATCATTCTTTAACTCCTAACGCCCACATAAACCGCGCGAGCTTGCGAGCGTCGGGCGACCGAAGGGAGCGAATTTTATGTACTGGTTAGAGCTTAATGTATATTTCACCATCAATTCTTCCTTCTGGCCTATACACTCCTAATCCTCCTGATTCGCTCAGTATTAACCAGCCGCCTTCCCATGAAGCTTTTTCATATGCCTCTGTTATGGTTTTATTTGGGATATCATAGGCACCCTGGCTTGAATAGAAATACCCATGCATTAGCCATTCTTTTTCGGATAGTTCATTTACAGCTTTACTATCATCTATATCCCGCAAGAGATCATGGTCTAGCGCAGCCAAGAACTTTGTTTGCCCTTTTTTATTGACCAAGTAACCAACATACCTTTCCCTTTTTCGCTTAATCACAGCTTCTCTAACGAACTTCACTAGATGCTTTGTGTTTTTCATTTCTTGTAGCTCTAACCAGCGGTTAACCGGCGTGCGTAGCACGTCCGTGTTGAATAGCTTGTTCTTGTGCTAATTATGGATTTATTTAGTGAAATTGGCGGAGAGGTGAAAGTCTCAATTCAGCTCGTGTAGCGGTTGTCTGCATCCAGATTAACTACGTTATCTGTGTGCAGACAACCGCTACACTCAATAAACTATTTTCACGGCTCCGTCAATTTTCTCAGCATATTTATCCGTAATTTGTCGACTCGAACAAGTAGCTCTATGCTTCCGCATAAACTACCACCAATAAATTTTCTTGACAAGTTTAATTCACAATGCTACTAATAATCTAACCGCATAACTCCCAATCTGGTAAAGATATCCGTATTCGCATAACAAATCATGCTTGTCACTCCTCCAATAATATTGCATCAGTATGAGGCTACGCTGACTACGGCGTCTATACCTCGTCAGCACATTGGCTACTATCGGAAGTGGCTACGCTTTTACCTGGATTTCTGCAATAAATATAAGTTTGACCCAGAGAATACTGAGAGCTTTTCTCGCTTTAATGAGAAGTTAAAAGAGAAGCATCAGTCTGACGTATTCCGCAAACAGGCTTACCATGCGATTGCGCTCTATTATCAGATGCGCAATTCCAGCCGGAAAGCGTCAATAAATCTGGATATTTCACCCATGTCTTCGGCTGCAGGTGATGTGCAATTACATGATGCTGGAACTATTGATGCATTGCCTGAAAACGAGGCAACTACTGCCACCTCTCCACCCATGATGGGTAGTTTGACTCCGCCACCTACCATGCCCTACCGCCAAACAGATTCTCTCCACCGCAGGGTTAGCGAGGCACCTCAGAACTACATTGATGCTCACAAGCAGTATATAGACGGTCAGCCGTCAGCAGCTCCCGAAATAAAGTGCGTTGAAGGAGGTGAGCTACTGCCTTCAGGTGCAAACTGGGTTGATGTGTATCAGCAGCTTGCATCGGCAATAGCCATCAGGCACTACTCTCCAAAGACGTTAAAGGCTTACCAGTCCTGGGTAAGAAAGTTGCAGACTTTTGTAAAAAGCAAGGATTACAGGCTTCTTTGTAAAGATGATGTTATAGGTTTTTTGAGTTTTTTGGCGGTTGAGAAGAAGGTGTCGGCCTCTAGTCAAAACCAGGCGTTTAATGCACTGCTGTTTTTCTTCAAGCATGTCCTTGATAAAGATTTTGAAAATATTAAGGGGGTGGTAAGAGCAAAGCGCAAGCCGTATATACCTGTGGTTTTATCCAGAGATGAAGTGGATCAAGTATTAGCATCTCTTTCACCTCCCTATGATTTGGTAGGCAAATTGCTTTATGGTTGTGGTCTACGCCTGTTTGAGTGTTTGAAATTACGGGTACAGGATCTCAATTTTGATATGGCGGTTTTAACGGTGCATGACGGTAAAGGGAAAAAAGATCGCACTGTCCCCATGCCCAGGATATTGATACCTGATCTCAGGATTCAACTTGAGGAGGTAAAACGAACTCACCGTGAGGATCTTACTAATGGTTATGCAGGGACTTTTTTGCCTGGGCAGCTGTCGGCCAAGTATAAGAATGCTGCCAGAGAGCTTACCTGGCAGTGGTTTTTTCCAGCAAAGACGTTAACACTTGTAACCGATGAACAAATGCAGCGGCGTTATCATCTGCATGAACGCCACGTTCAAAGAGCAATAAAGCGGGCGGTACAGAAGTCTCAGATTCCCAAACGTGCAACTGCGCATACCATGAGACATTCATTTGCAAGTCACTTATTACAGAACAATTACGATATTAGAACGATTCAGGAGTTGCTCGGGCACAGCGATGTAAGAACTACGATGATCTATACCCATACGGTTCAGAGCATTACCCTGAAAAAGGCGAAGAGCCCTTTGGATTTCTAATGGAGAGTAGCGGTGACCATGAGGCCGATGGTTTCTCCCCCTGAAAGTGATTGCAGGTATTATTCCGGAGTCACGTGAAAAAGCGCATGTTTCCCAAGCTGTATCTCCTCGTCGGCTGCGCGTATCGACAGGTACGCCGAAAAAAACGGGGCAGGGACGGGCTAAACCTAATGCCCAGGCGGTTGCACTAATTTTTTAAGGTGAGAAGGCTCCAAGAAACCCTTGGGAAACTTATTGGGTTTGGCAATCGGTCATGACTTACCCAGAAATTCTTTATACATCAAACTCAGCCCAGATCGGGCAGTGGTCTGATGGCCGCGTCATTCCCCTGATGTCATAAGCGATACCGGCACCTGTACATCGCTCCCCGAGGTGGCGGGTGGCAAGGATAAGGTCAATACGCAGGCCGCGTTTCGGCTCCCGGTCGAAACCCTTGCTGCGGTAATCGAACCAGCTGAATTGGTCATCCACCTCCGGATTAAGTGATCTAAAGGTATCCACCAAGCCCCATGAGGTGAGCCTCTCCAGCCACTCCCTCTCCTCTGGTAGAAAACTGCACTTGCCGCTACGCAGCCAGCGTTTGGCGTTGTCCGCGCCGATACCGATATCCCTCTCCTGGGGGGCGATATTCATATCTCCGACCACCAGCAGGTTATCGGTGGGGCTAAAATTTCCCTCCAGGTAGTCCATCAGATTTGCATAGAATTTTCTCTTGGCTGGAAATTTGGTTTCGTGATCACGGCTCTCTCCCTGGGGAAAATAGCCGTTAATCACTGTCAGGCGCTCACCACCGGCAAGTTCATAGGTGGCGGCGATCAGGCGGCGCTGGGCATCTGCGGGGTCGGTCGGGTACCCTTTCTGCACCGAGATGGGAGCCTGCTGTGACAGCAGGGCGACGCCGTAGTGGGTCTTTTGACCGTAGAATTCCGCCTGGTAACCCAGTTGATCCATCATCTCCAGGGGAAATTCATGATCCTGCACTTTGCTCTCTTGAACACCGATAATATCCGGAGCGTACTTCTCCTTCAGCGCCTGCAGCTGATGTTGGCGGGTACGTATGCTGTTGGTATTGAATGAGACGATTTTCATGAAGCGAGCCCTTATGGGTGGAAACTGTTATGTAAAGCATACCCATCCCTGATCCTGCCTGCTACATTGCCTTTATATGCTAATGATCGACACACACTGCCACCTGGATCACTCGCGGTTTGATGACGACCGGGATCAGGTACTCTCTCGGGCAATTGCTGCGGGGGTGGCGGTGCAGGTGATTCCCGCCATCAACCGGGCCGGGTGGCCTGCCATCTGCTCACTGTGCAGCGACAGGCCAGCCCTCTACCCCGCCTACGGCCTTCACCCGATGTTTCTCTCCAGTCACCGGGACAGCGATATCGAAAAACTGGACAGTTGGCTGCAAAGTGAACCGGCGGTGGCGGTGGGGGAGTGCGGGCTCGATCTCTTTATTGATAACCCGGATATGCCGCGTCAGGAGAAGCTTTTTACGATGCAGTTGGAGCTTGCGGCAAGCCACCGCCTGCCGGTTATCATCCATGCCCGCAAATCGGTGGAAGAGGTGATCGGTATACTTCGTCGCTACCCTCAGGTTGGAGGCGTACTGCACAGCTACTCTGGCAGCCAACAGCAGGCCCGGCGCCTCATCGACATGGGGTTCATACTCGGCTTCGGCGGGCCGGTGACCCACCCTCGGGCGAGACGTCTGCATAAACTGGTGGCTGAGCTGCCACTGGAGGCACTGCTGCTTGAGAGCGATGCCCCGGATCAGCCCGATGCTGCCCACCGGGGCGAGCGCAACGAACCCGCTTATCTCGGCAACGTACTAGAGACCATTGCCAGGCTGCGTGGTATCAGTGGAGACCACCTGGCGGCGGCAACCAGCGACAATGCACAACGGCTGTTTGGTATCCCACCGGTGATACGACAACCGCAGTAGAGGCCATTGGTACGTAATCATCCTGGAGTCGATTGTTTAGTAACTATTCAGCTACGCCTGTTTATCGGCAGGGGTCGGAGGAATAAAGCCGGTTCTGTACCAAAATCCTGAAAACCACAGTTATGGTGGAACAGAGGTGTTGGAGCGAACTTGTTCGCGATGGACT
>JBEVXT010000029.1:8710-19227 GCA_040505955.1 Sedimenticola sp.
CGGAGGAATAAAGCCGGTTCTGTACCAAAATCCTGAAAACCACAGTTATGGTGGAACAGAGGTGTTGGAGCGAACTTGTTCGCGATGGACTACGAAACCTGCTCTTCGCGAACAAGTTCGCTCCTACGCCTGAGTTCCGAATTACCATGCTGAATAGTTACCGTTTATTTATTGATCTCGCTTGTTGAGGCGCTTCAGCAGATCCATGGCAGCGGTAAAGAAATCATCCGCAGGATGGGCCTCGCAGAAAAGGGTGATACGTTCCATTGCCTGATCAAACTCCAGCTCCTGCAGCATATCCTCTCCGGTGGTGAGAGAGAGGCCGGTGACGAGCCCCGCGAGCCACTCCCGGTAGCGGAGATAGGGCGCCAACGCTTCGCCCTCTCCCAGTTCCACTGCGCCCGCCGTCTGTGAATATACCAGGCAGGATTTTACGCCGTAGCCGGAGACCTGAGGCGGGCCGCCCGCCAGAGACACTGCCGGGAAGAAAAGAAGCAGAAGTATTATCATGTGATTTATTTTCATTGATCTATCCTGGAGTAACAGGGGGGTAATATCATGATCTTCGATACACTCACCATCTCGGCCATGGTTCTGACTGTTGTCCTCTCGGCTTTTCTGTTGAGTTCCCGCAACCATCCACGTTACAAGGGCTGTGAAGCAAAAGACGATAACCTGGACAACTGATCCGATAGCCTCGCTCGGCACACTGCCCAGTCATGTAGACCTCGCCGATTGTTCATTCCCACCTATCTCCCGGCGATCCAGATCATGACAGGTAACGTGATGATAGAAACCACCACCTGGGCAGTAATCAGATTAGCCATCAGTGATGCATCCCCCCCCATCTGACGCGCCAATACATAAGAGGTGCCGGCGGTGGGCACTGCCCCTGCTATCACCGCCACTGTCAGCGGAAGGCCTTCAATACCGAAAATCCAGGCGCCGGTAAACATCAGCAGAGGCATGCCCAGCAGCCTGAGCAGGGTACCAAAAGTGACCAAAAAACGGTCTTCGAGCACTTTCCTGAACTTTAACTCAGCACCTACAGCCAACAACCCCAGCCCCAGAGCACCGGCTCCGATGAGATCAAGGGTGGTATAGAGGGTGGGAAAAAGACCGATGCCGGAGAGGTTAAGAACCCCACCAATCAGACAGGCGATAACGAATGGGTTGGTGATTATCTTCCAACCTACTTGTGCTAAATTGGCTCTCTTCCCGCCATAGAGAGAGAGCACGGTTATATTGATCACATTGAGAGGGGGTATAATCACCGCCATAACGATCGCCATATAGGCGACAGCCTCGTCTCCAAGGAGAAAACCGGCAACGGAGAGTGCAACAAAGCCGTGCCAGCGAGTCGCCCCCTGAAACAGGCTGGTAAAGGCAGCGGGACTTACGCCAAAGCGCCGACTGAGGAGCGGATAGAGCAGGAGCAGCACTCCCGCCATGGCAAAAATAGCAAACAGAACCATGCCGGAAAAGAGCAGGATGTCGGCTCCTCCTACATCGGCGACGGCCAGCGTCTTCACCAGCAGGGCGGGGAAAAGTATAAAGTAGCAGAGATCCTCTACCCCTCGCCACTGCTCTTCGGTAAAGAACGAACCGCGCTTCAGTACGATCCCCAGTAGGATAATCAGAAGAACGGGAATCAGTGCATTAAGAATGGATATCATAGGGGTAAACTACAGAGGCGACAGGCGGATCAGCGTTGATCCCAACACTTCCGAATGCTAAATAATAGTATTTCCAGGTCAGATGCTGAATACTCTACCATATACAGACTGAGAGCCACCCCTACAAGTCATTAATGCCAACTGTTGAATAACCACCAATAAAAATAGCTGTACCCACAGGAAGGATCCATGAAGATACTACTGATAAACCCGTTTCGTTACTTCAGCATCAACCGCCACCTTCACCGCCGCTACCCCCTCCCGGCGGTCACTCTGCCCTACCTTGCCTCATTTATTCCCGACAGGCACCAGGTGGAGATTATCGATGAAGCCCTGGGCGCCATCGACTTCGACACGCCCGCCGATGTAGTGGGCATCACCACCCTCTCGGTCAATGCTCATCGTGCTTACGAGATTGCCGCCGAGTTCCGCAAGCGTGGGCGCCGGGTGATAATGGGCGGACCCCACGTCAGTGCAGTGCCCGATGAAGCGAAAGCACACTGCGATACCGTGGCAATAGGCAATGGGGAGGGCACCTTCCCCACCATCATTGCTGATCTTGAACAGGGGATTCTGAAAGATTTCTACCACAATACACAGCCCAGCGTGATACCGGAAAATATCAACGCTACCGCCGGCAGCTCTTGGCAGACATCGGTTCTTGCCTCCAGGGGTTGCGAACTGAGTTGCGACTTCTGCTCAATGCAGCACATCTTTGGTAATTTTTATCTGCAACGGGACGCCCCATCCACCATCAAGGATATCCGCGAAGTCAAAACGCAGATCATCTCTTTTGTTGATGACAACTTCTATGGCGCATCGAGCAGCAGCCAGTCCTTCTACGACAAGGTGCTCGACGAGATTGCCGCAAGCGGCAAGCAGTGGATGGCGCAGGTGCGCCTACCGATACTGCGTAACAAGCGGACTCTGGAGAAGTTCCGCGACAGTAACTGCATTGGACTGTTTGTTGGCTTTGAAAGCATCAATCCGGCGAATCGAGCCGCCATGGGTAAACAGAAGGTGGATAAAACCTTCTACCGCGATGTCATCGCACAAGTGCACGCCCATGGCATCGGTGTTATCGGCTCTTTTATCTTCGGCTTCGACGAGGACACCCCCGATACCATCAATGAAACCCTCAACTTCTGTATCGACACACGAATGGAGATGACCGCTTTTTCGGTTTTGACACCCTACCCGGGGACAGCAATCCATCGTGACATGAAGGCGCAGCAACGGCTGCTATCGGAAGACTGGCGCCTCTACGATTCCGACAACGCCGTCTTCCAGCCAAAAAACTTCACCCCGAGAGGCCTCGAAAAGCAGGTGTTGGAGGCCGCCAGGAGTTTCTACTCCATGCCGTCGATATTGAAGAGAATGAAATTCGGCATGAACTATGGCCCATTCAAAATGTTTCTTGCCCCCAACCTGATTCGGAAATACTCTCTTACGAAGATGTAATAACCGATTGAACAAGCGCAGAGATGAAACAGATAAAAACCGTAATACCGCTGCTGCTCTTTGCTACGTTTCTCATTGGTGTATTCACTCCGGCCGCAGCAGCAGAGAGCGACGATAAGAAATCCTCACAGATTATTCTTGATGGTCGCGATGAATATATCTTCGGCATGTATATGGATGTACTGGAGGACGAAACCACCACTCTCAGCATCCATGCCATCACCTCAATGGAGCACTCAGAGGGCTTCCGTCCCCTGCGCAAACAGTTTGCCAACTGGGGGTTTACCAAGTCTGCCTACTGGTATCGCACGGTTATCGTCAATCCCGGAAACGAGCCGCAGCAGCTGATCCTCGAAGAAATCACCCCTTGGATTGATTCGATAAAGCTCTTTATTCCCGATGACAAATCTGATCAGGGTTTCTCGATGGTTCATACTGGGGATCATCTACCTTTTACGCAACGCCCGGTTCTGCACCCCAATTTTCTCTTTCCCATCACCGTCGGCGCGGGCCAAAGCCTCCCCATCTACCTTCGCATTGAGAGCAGGGCAGCCGTTATCACCCCACTCATCCTGTGGAAAGACAACGCCTACAGAAACCATAACCGCACCATCGCCTACTTCTTCGGCGCCTTCTTTGGCGTGATGGCGATCATGTTCGTCTACAACCTGTTTCTGTTCTTTACCCTAAGGGATAACAATTACCTCTATTACATCTTCTTCATCGCTTCGGTAACACTGGTGTTCGCCACATCGAAAGGGTTGACCTTCATGTACCTGTTGCCCGACGACCCCGGCCTGATAGAGAGGATACAGACGGCGGGACTCAGTTTTCTCCAACTCAGCGGCATTCTTTTTGCCCGGAGTTTTTTTGAAACCAGCAGTAAACACCCACGCTTCAACAAATTGTTTCTCTTTCTTATCGCCGGCCATAGCCTGATTATTCTCTCAGCCTTCCTCGTTGCGGATGTCATCCCCATAGCCAACATTTCGATCGGCATGGTGCAGGTTAATGCCTTACTCCTTCTTGCCACCGGTGTGCAGGCGTGGCGAAAGGGTAACCGTACCGCGAGGTACTACATCGTCGCCTGGAGCCTCTCGATTTTCGGTGTCGTCGCCAGCGCACTCACCCTGCTGGGAGTGCTGAATTACAATTTTTTCCTCTACAACGCGACATTCATCGGTGCGCTACTGGATGTCGCCTTTCTCTCCCTGGCTCTCGCTGATCGCATACATCTGCTACGCAAAGAAAAGGATCATGCCCGACTGCAGGTTCAAAAGACCCTGCGCAAGGCGAAGGATGAGCTGGAGTCGAAGGTGGCGATGCGAACAGCCGACTTGCGAGCCGCCAAGGAGACCGCCGACCACGCCAGTATGGTGAAAACAGAGTTTCTCTCCAATATGAGCCATGAGCTGCGAACACCACTCAACAGCATTCTCGGTTTTGCTCAACTGCTGGAGAGCGACGAAAAACCCTCCCTCGCTCCGATGCAGAAGGAGAATGTCGAGCATATCATCACCTCCGGCACCCACCTGCTCTCCCTGATCACCGATATTCTCGATCTCTCTCGTATCGAAGCGGGGAGATTCTCAATCTCGATGGAGTGTGTCTCACTGCGGGATATTCTCGACAACACCCTGCAACTGGCAGCCAATCTAGCCTATGAGCACGACATCATCCTGCATGACAACACACCGGCTAACGATTTCTGCTTTGTTCATGCCGATACAACACGTCTTACACAGGTCATCCTCAATATCCTGACCAACGGCATCAAATACAACAAGCCCGGAGGGAAGGTCTATCTCGATGCCGTCATGGGTGACACAGAGGTCGAAATCAGCATAAGAGATACCGGGAGAGGTATCAGCGGCGAGAAGCTCAGCAAGGTTTTTCTACCCTTCGAGCGTATAGACGCCGAAGGCCAGGGGATCGAAGGTACCGGTATTGGATTGACCATCACCAAACACCTGGTGACACAGATGGGGGGGAGCATCAGCGTCAGCAGCAGTATGGGAAAGGGAACCAGTTTTACCCTCAAGCTGACACTGAGCGAAAGCATCCCCATACCGGCCGAGAATCAATCCCTTTGGGAATCGACCAATACTGATAACTTCCCTACAGAGCAACACACCATTCTCTATGTAGAGGACAACAGCCTAAATCAGAAGCTGATGCGCTACATCTTCGCACGTCACGATAATATCGATCTAATCATCGCCGACTGCGGCCTCAAAGGGGTGGAAATTGCAAAGACCTCGAAACCTTCTATGATTGTTATGGATATCAGGCTACCCGATATCAGCGGTTTCCAGGTGCTGAAACTGCTCAGATCAATGAAAGAGACCAAAGAGATACCGGTCATCGCAGTCAGCGCCAATGCCACCACTGAAGATCTGGAGAAGGGTCAAAGAGCGGGATTTGTCGACTATATCGATAAACCGGTGGATATCCAGAAACTGATGAGTGTTGTCGGCCACTGCCTGCAGCCAAAAAAAGGATAGCTGCCATATTTGCACCCAGGCTGAATACATACCGGAAAGGTAACTATTCAGCACCGTAAAGAGATCGCTGGTAACTGTTCAGATTGCCCCTGAAATTCGTCAGTTCAAGGCGAAAAATGTGAGTTTACATGGCTAAATGATCATTTTTTAACGCAGAAATGGCGGATTTCAGGGGTGAGCTGAATAGTTACCCGAAAAGTAACTATTCAGAACTCAGGCGTAGGAGCGAACCTGTTCGCGAAGAGCACGTTTCGTAGTCCATCGCGAACAAGTTCGCTCCTACAACACTTCTGATCCACCATAACTGTGGTTTTCAGAATTTTGCTACAGAGCCGGTTTAAGGATAAAAAGGCACAAAATGCGAGTTTATGTGTGCAAATGATTATTTTTTAACGCAGAAACGGCGAATTTCAAGGGTGAGCTGAATAGTTACACCGGAAATAGGCTATCGAATTCTACAGAGTGACATAAGGAGCTTAAGCGGTGATCCAGGAGATGGATATCAAAAGCGGAAGATTGCTGATAGTCGATGATAATCAGGCAAATGTGATGCTGCTGGAACGGATGCTTGCCGCCGACGGCTACCGTTCGGTGATCAGTACCACTGACTCCAGGGATGCCTGTGATCTGTTTCTCAGTTTTCAACCCGACCTGGTGATTCTTGATCTCCGTATGCCCCACCTCGATGGTTTCGAGGTGATGGAGCGTATGACTGATCTGCATAAAGGTGACTACCTGCCGGTTTTGATACTGACTGCGCAAGCAGATAAAAAGACCCGTCTTCGCGCCCTCGCCGCCGGTGCCAAGGATTTTCTCACAAAACCTGTGGAGCGCACCGAGGCGTTGGTTCGAATCAGCAACATGCTTGAGGTGAACCTGCTACACCGGCGGGCGCTAAGTACCAACAAAATCCTTGAGCAGCGGGTGTGGGAGCGCACCCGGGAACTGCGGGAGACCCAGCTGGAGATCATCCGACGCCTGGGCCGCGCAGCAGAGTACAAAGATAAGGAGACCGGTGATCACATCATCCGAATGAGCAAGATCTGCCGCTTGCTGGCCCTCGCTGCGGGATTGAGTAATGATCAAGCGGAACTGCTGCTCCACGCCAGCCCAATGCACGATATCGGAAAAATTGGTATCCCCGACAGCATCCTGCTGAAGAACGGGCGCCTCACCGATGAGGAGTGGGAACTGATGAAGCGCCACACCATCATTGGCTACCAGATGCTGGATGGTCACACATCCCCAATCATGGAATCCGCCAAAGAGATCGCCTACACCCACCATGAACAGTGGAACGGATCCGGCTACCCCAGGGGGCTGAAGGGCGATGCTATACCGCTAGCGGGCCAGATCAGTGCTCTGGCGGATGTCTTTGACGCCCTGACCTCAGCCCGTCCCTATAAAACAGCCTGGAGTATCAGTGATGCTACAGCGGCCATTGATGAGCAGAGAGGAGCCCACTTCGCCCCGGCGCTGGTGGATTGTTTTCACTCCGTTCTGAGTGACGTTATCGAGGTGGTAGAGGAGAATCATGAGAGCCCGGTAGTCAATTTAGCCACAGAGGCGTCTACCGATACTCAACGATTTCGCTGAAGGGCGAACGTAGACAGGGGCTCTGATCATTCATCCGCTAGCCCAGGGCTAAGATCACCGCCACTTCAGTCAACTAAAACTCCCAGCGGTAACCGGCCATAAACTGGTAATCGAGAAATCGCTCCTCGCTGGTGGTCGTCCTGTCTTTATACCAGTCACCATTCAACTCCATCTCAAAACTGAGATCATTGCGGATCCTGTACTCTGAGTGGATATAGGCACTGACACCCACCCGGTCACCGTTATCATTCTTGTTTTCACGGTAAGAGATGCTAAGACGGGGGCTGATTCTCCATAGTGAGGATATCGGATAACGGCTGTTTGCACTCAGTGTGTATGCACGATTGGCGGACGCATCGGAATAGCGGAAACCCAATATTCCAACATCGCCCTCCTTGAGGATATTGTTGCTGATCGACTGCAGTGTTAAATAGTACTCTGTACCGGTTGCCTCTGTGGCATCAACGCCACCGGAAGCGGGGGTACCGGAAGTGTTGCTGGCGGTCAGATCGGCACTTACCTGGAGGTGCTCACTGAGTGATTTTGACCCACCAAATGAGACAGTGCGGCTCTCTGCGCTGCGGTCTTTTGCCAGCTGCCTGATTTCACTTGCAGTGAAAAGGGTTTTCAACTGATCTATCGAAGAGACGGTTTGCCCGGTCAATGCGTTTGAGGTGGTAATGAAAGGGGACGTTCTATAGTCCAGAGTCGAATATAACCGGGTATCATCATCCAGCGCCCAACTACCCTGCAACATCGTTGTGGTCAGCAGATCATGGTGAATATCATAATCGATCAATCCAAAGAGTGATTTGGTGGGATCGAAATATCTGGCTTCACCACCAATGGCTCTGCGGTCAACCAGCCCATGCACTCTCTGGTCGATAATAAATAGATTGAAATCCCAGTTTTCGATTACTCCTTCAAACGCGGCGTTTGCCCCAACAAAGTGTTTATCGCCACGAATAAATAGATCACTGGTGCTTTCAACCGGAATTCCAGCATAGACGCCGACTCTGGTATTCTCCTGGGTCTGAAACTCCGCTACGGCTCCATCAAATCGGTTGAGAATACCGCTTGAATTGAGACGCTGGCGACCAAGGCGACCAAGCCAACCATCATCCGCAGCCATAGCTTCCATGTAGATTTCATAAAGTGATGCATCATCTGCCGTCGCATCACGAAAATCCTTGGTATGACTGGTCGACAACTCTCCACGAATTTCATAATCTCCGAAATCCCTGCTTGCTGAGAGATCGAAGCCAGTGCTCAGTGAGGATTGAGAGGCAGCATCATCAGTATCAGAAAAATCACTCGCTAACCCACTGAAACGATAATTTTGGGAGAGTGATCCATACAGCTCCCATGGATCTTCAGATTCGACCTTTTTCAACTCACGTAGCTTTTCCCTTGGCATTGCGTCGGCGGAGACAACACCGGCAAGGCGCTGGCGAACACGTTCCGCCGCATCACCTTCCGGATAGAGTTCAAGATAGTGGCCGTATATGGAGCCGGCATGGGTGAGCTGCCTATTGTGCTCCCGCGCAAGCCCCAGCATCTCCAGTGCTTCCTGATGGTGAGTGGTGTCGCCCTCCTCAAGCACTGCCGTCAATAGCCTGATTGCAACCGGATAGTCGCCTGCAGTCATCACCTCACGTGCCTTACTTATCATTCGCTCCGTTTTTTCAGAAGGTGCAGACTGCGTCGGATCACGAGCAGGTAAACGACTACCCTTGATTAGAGATTCATCTAACGGCTTACCGAGTGATAGTATCCGACTCTTTTCCCCACCATCGTCATGGTCGATCCAGGCCTTAGGATAATAGTGCCGGATCTCCTTCAGCGCACTCTGGGCATCTGTAGCCGTTTGATAAAAACCAAGCCTTAGTCGATGCCACACCTGCCCCTCCAGGGACGTTTGTGTGGTATAGAGCTGTTTTCCATCCGCAATAGGAATGGGCGCAATTTTTGCGAAGTCGATAGGGATCTTGCGAGAGGAGAGATTGATTACATACCCCTTATCGGCAACAGGATCAGTGGCAGCTTTTTGTTGAATCGTCAACTTCTCTTTGGGGGCTGCTGATAACGTCGCTGCTGATGGTGTGGTCATCCTCTGCAGGTGTTTTACCTCCTTCAGTTTTTTCAGCAATAGGGATATGCTGAAAGAGTCACCTCTCCTCTCAATAGAGTAATCATTGACCGGTGTTGAAAAAGAGTAGGAGATCGATGAGAGACCAATGGTTTCCCCCCTGAACTCCACCCTTCTCAGTGGAACCTCCGCAGATGAGTGCCAACTGAGCGTCTCATTCCGATCAAGCAGTTCCTTACTGAATCCTGGAGTCAAGGTAGGACGAAACTGAACTGTGATCTCGTTATTCGCCTTATTACTCACATGGGTGACATACTGGACAGGCAGGTTGAAATGGACGGTAATACGATTCTGTTCTTCTCCAATCGCTACATCAATGCGCTCCATTATCTTTGGCGCCACCGCCAATGTGTGTTGGCTAAACCCCAGCAGTAAAAGAATTTGAAACAGCCTCACCATATTACTATTTACACTTTTTCTCATTGCATTATCCATGATTGTTTTTATGTACATTGTCTACTACCAGCCTCTCTTTGAAACACGGTGTTCACTACTTCTTGTCTTTGTTCTTTTACTCATTGAACTATCCGCGTAGCGGTGGCAGGATCCGCTGCAATCGCGCAGTTCGCTAACGGTATAGTAGGTTCTTGGGTTATCTGTTTTACGGTGCTCATCACGCTCAT
The DNA here is from genome assembly GCA_040505955.1 of Sedimenticola sp. Classification (GTDB taxonomy): domain Bacteria; phylum Pseudomonadota; class Gammaproteobacteria; order Chromatiales; family Chromatiaceae; genus Vondammii. Next base: position 18,720 of record JBEVXT010000029.1, read on the forward strand.
AGTCATTGGCATGACACCCCGCACAAGAGAGTTTGTATGCCGGATATTTCCAATCAGCTATTTGGCTGTTGCTCTTATGGCATGACTTACAGCTCAGGTTTTTTCCGTGATTACCTGGATAACTACCCGAAAGGTGCTGATAAGTTATCAGCGGTTCCCAGGCGGATGTGCGATGACAACTGTCACACTGCATGGTAGTGACAAAGTGGCTACTTGATTTTCCTGTTGCAGCACTACCATTGTGACAACTGGAACAGTTTCCGCCCGCGCTTCCGTGGTCAAAATTGACTGACTTCCAGCTTTTTTGAGAAGTGTGGCAGACATCACACTGAGCTGTGGTGCTCATATGCTTACTGTGCTTACCCTCAGCGATTGAGCCGTTATGACAACTTGAACAGCTGCCACTGACACTGCCGTGATCAAAACGCACCGACTTCCAACTGCTCTGAGAGGTGTGACAACTGACACACTGGGCGGATGTTGTCACATGCTTACTGTGCTTACCCTC
>JBEVXT010000030.1:0-4467 GCA_040505955.1 Sedimenticola sp.
CAAAAATAACCGTATGCATATACCGTATTTCTTATTATGTTCTCTTTCTGTTCTCTTGTTTTTGTAAATTCAGAATCAAGTATTTAAAGGTCTATTGGCGAAACAGTGGAATATCTGAAATAATGCCGTATATTAGAGCACGCCAATATGACTCGCTTATTTTAGGGCTAGAGCTGTAAGTTTTACAGCACTTTTTGAGGTATAAATCTTTTTATTGGAAGACTTTTTTTCTTTATCAAAATAGTGTTTAATGTTTACAATTATATTTTTTTCTACGGCAGCAATCGAATTTCCCTTGCGTGGCATGTGGATGACCTCAGCTCGTTAAAAATTATGTTGAGCAGCATAATATTGTATCTATTTAATTGGGTCAAACCATAGTAGCCCTTCGTAAATAGTTCCCTTGGTATAGGCACCGAGCATGATCCAGTCAGTGTCATTTACCATATCGGATAGGGCGAGAGAGCTTGGCTGGGTCTTGTATTTTGTTCTGTGACTTGGTGAAAATCTGGCCAAGCATCCCCTTTTTATTGGCCAATTCTCTTAGCAGAGTGATGTAGTGACCTTCCAGCTCTGCGCCCTTTTTGGTGCGCAGGCTTTTCCAGTTGTACTCTTCTGTAATACCGACATCGCGGTTATAGGGGAGCTTACTGTACTCATCGGCCATATTGAGGAAGATGAGATAGGTCAGCTGCTCCAGGTAGTCACCATAGCCTACACCGTCATCTTTGAGGATGGTCCAGAAACGCCAGACTTTGGAGACAATGGTATCGGCGTTCATTTTTTATTTTCACTCTCTTTTTGCTTTTTTAATAGAAGATCAAAATCGGACTCAAACAGGCGATCCTGTACAATTCGGTATTTCTCGAACTCGCTTTCGGCATGTGCCCTAGCAATTTCAGCCGTCACTCTCCCTGCATCCTGTAATATTTCGCGATCGGTTGCCTCTATAAAGCGGTTCAGGCGAGTTTCCCAATCCTGCATGGTCATTGGTATTTTACGCAGCGCCATATCCTCGGCAACGTCCAGGTAGGCGGCCACCAGCCGTTGCAGTTGCACCATTTCGCTTTCGGTCAGATAGTTCTTAGCCACAGTAACGTCAAACCTCTGGATTTTCCCCCCCGGAGCATCCCTCCATGTGGTCAGCCCCATGCTTTCCTGTTCAGCATCGGCCCGGTTGTACACGACTTCTACCGCCGTCTGACCATGAATCGCCCAGTGCAGCTTGTTCTGCACTGTGGCAAAAAAACGCTTGGTGGCCTGCGCGGTCAAATCGTAGTCGATGGAGGTGGCGTAGATGTCGGTGATCTTTTGGTAAAACTTCCGCTCGGAAAGGCGTATTTCCCGAACGCGCTGTAACTGTTCCTCAAAATATTGGTCACTCAGGATGGAACCGCCGCTTTTAAGGCGTTCGTCATCCATCGTATAGCCTTTGATGGTGAACTCTTCAATAACGCTGGTCGCCCATTTGCGAAACTGTACGGCACGTTCGGAGTTAACCTTGTAACCAACGGCGATAGTAGCTGCGAGCTTGTAATGCTTGGTGTTGTAGTTTTTACCGTCGGAGGCAGTTATCCGAAAATCCTGGATAACTAAATCTTCCTGTAACTCACTATCGTTAAATATTTTTTTCAGATGGTAGTTGATGGTTCGCACATCCACATCATAGAGTGTGGCCATCATTTTCTGGGTCAGCCAGATATTCTCATCGGCATAAACAGCTTCCACGCCTCCCGTGCCACTGGCAGCAACAAAGGTCAGGTACTCGGCAGCTGATGAACGGATGATGGATTGCTCTGTTTTGCCGGATTTCTGTTCCTTAGGGTAGGTCATGATACTGATCTCTTTATTGTTTTCTTCTTCGCTGCCTTGACCTTTTTGGCCCTGACTGCAGCTTCTTCTTTTTCTTGAGCCATGCGACCCAATAGGAGAGATGCTGGTTCATCATTGGGGTCTTGGGGAACCAACTGACCGAGGAAGGCTTTTTTCAGGATGGATTGGAGGAGGGCTTCGGATTTTTCTAAGTTTCCATCAATATCCTGTAACGTGTTGTCGATGGCTGAAAACTGCTTATTCAATTCATCAGCAACCTCAATTTGTTCATCGTAGCTACATATAGGTATTGGTACAGTTTGTAATATCTTTTGGTTTAAATTCTGCATAGTGGTGCCAATACTAGAATCAGAAAGATAATCCCTTACTCTTCGGGAACTGAGAATATGGTAATAGAACTCAGTATCAAGTGATTGCAGCAATCTTACAAATAGGCTTCCTGATGAAGTTTGCCCTTGATGCCGACTACTGCGGAGCCCTCGACGCCTTCCACGTCTGAGTTCTGAGCTACCGTGCTGAATAGTTATAAACAAACTACCTAATCCAAAGGGCACTCTTTGATGAGCCAATTGATGGGTATCCTGGCCTTTCTGGTCAAAAAACCTTTAGATTCAGCTGATCAGGCCCCACCTCCCCATCGATAACGGTGAACAACATGGAATAAGGCACGGCCCAGACTGTGTTCCCTGAACGGATTTTGGCTCGTTTTGGGTTGAGTTTGATGATGACACCGAACAACTCTTCTCCATCCCGACCGGTGAATCCCACCGGATCTCCGGTTTGCAGTGATAGCCGGTCGACGCCATTCCGCTGTGGTGCAATCTCGGTGTTTGTGCCCTCTATGTTGATCATGTAAAGAGGGATGGTCCAGCACTTGCCGCCCCCCAAATCCTCGACTTCCGCACGGGTTTTGTGGATCTTCTGCAACCGGGCGGGGATCAGGCGGTTCTCACGCTGATCGAAGTAGCTGATCTCCATTCCGGGGTGAAGGGCACGTTTGATGGCAGCCAGCCGTGCCGGATCATCCAGAAAATTGTCGATTGCGGCCTTTAGGCGGAACAGCTCGAACGTGGACGCCTGATTCAGTTCGGAGATGATGAGGTTGAAATCCATGGGTGATAGCCCTTTCCATTAATGACTGGCGACAATCGCTAGTGGAAAAGGCTCGCGCCCTTTGTGCTTGTTGTGACGGCGGTACTTCGAGCGGTCGTTAAATACTGCGGCACGCTGAAAACGTGCAGCGTACTTTGCCACCGGATTCCGGGTGGGCGGTTTTCTTACTCTTTTGGGCATGATTTTTCTCCTCTGCCTGCTTTTCTCCAATTTGGGAGGTGTTTAAAAAGTGCTTATTATGACAGATATTTGCTCCCGATCACCCTATTGTTTCGATATGCACTGAAATGGAGCGAGTGAATACAGGAGTCAGCGAGAAGACTCAGAGGAAAGATTGAGGACACCCGTCAATAGACAGATATACAAAGTCATCACCACCGTCTGAGTATTAGCTTTTCTGGTCGCAGATCATCTGTCTGATGGTTGTGTGCAACGAAGGCAGGTGGATATCGCAGATGTTGAAAATCTCTTCTGCATCCAGGTCAAAGTAGTGGTGGGAGATAATGTCGCGAACTCCTTTAACGCCTTTCAAGTCAATATCCGGATAGTTTTGAAGCAATGCTCCCTTGGTATGTTTGTCGAGGTTATTGACGCTTTCCCCAATGGCGATCAGCTTCATGCCGATGCTGTCCAGTTTTTCCAGCCCTTCAGGGGTATTCAAAAAGTCATCTGTGGAGTGAATGATGGAGAAACGTCTCCTGACGATCGAAATCGCATTTTCGATTTGAGAGAGGATTTCCGCTATCAGTTCAGCATCCAACATAAACAGCATCTTTTTCGATCTGCTTCTTTAAGAACGAGTTCATGTTCTGCCGCTTTCGAACAATATCTACGTGGGTATCCAACAGTGCTTCGAGTTGTTCTTTCAAGTGTACGATTTGGAATGGGTCAACCGTGTCCATTTCGATCACCACATCCACGTCGCTTCCTTCACCAGCCTCATTGCGGGCAAGTGAGCCAAAGACGCCTAGTGAAATAATTCCGTACTCAGAAGCGGTCTCGCTTTTGAACTTCTGAAGTGCGATTAAGGCTAAGAATAGGAATTTCAACCCATAAAATCAACCTATTTCACTACACCCATCAAGGTAAGGGGGTTATGAACAAGGAATATGAACAAGGACACCCATCACTAATGCAACGCCCACTGTCCTGCCAAGTCATAGGGATCCTCGCTATTCCCTGGTTTCGCAAGCTCAACCCAGGCTACTAACTGGAGAGCACTATTCCCACAAAAGTGCGGTTTCTTAATCAGGCTTTCCTATTCCACCAACTGCAACACCCACTCACGAAAAATCTGTGCTTCTCTGGTGAGTGAGCGCTGGGTGGGCACTACCATGTAGTACCCTCTTTGGGTGTGCAGTGATGTTTCAAATGGACGAACCAGCAATCCCTGTTCAAGAAGATCATCGACCAGATGGCGCCACCCCAGGGCCCAATGGCATTAACTTAAAAAACACCATCATTCGGTTAAGAAAAATCAAAAAACCCACTAACAATCAATATCCAAAAAAAAGCATCTGG
>JBEVXT010000031.1:0-3688 GCA_040505955.1 Sedimenticola sp.
GATCAGAATGACCCAGGAGTGCAGTTACAACGAGCTCTACCCCCTGCAGGTGCTGGATGACAGCATGGCGCCGGAGTTTCCGGAGAAGTGTGTAATCGTCATCGAACCGGCGGAGGTGTGCGCCACCGGCGCCTATGTGGTGGCCGAGGCGGAGGATGATCGCTGGTTCCGCCGGTTTGTCCGTGACGAGGCCGGCGGCGAACAGCTGGTGGCGCTGAACGGCGGCTATCCCACCATCGAGCTGAAAAAGGATGAGTATAAAATTGTCGGGGTAATCGTCCAGTGCAACAACGGGCGCAAGGTGACGCACTACAAGCCCTATGAACCCAATAACGGCGAGCCTCTTCAGTAGATGGCCTATTTACGCCTGCTGCTGATTCTGCTGCCGCTGTTCGGGCTCAACGGCTGCAACAAGGCGCCCGATCAGGAGGAAACGGGCAAAAAGTCCAAGCCCCCGCCGCACCTGGTCGAGGTGGTGACGGTGGCCAAAGAGCAGGTCAGAAGCTCCCATGAGCGTATCGGCACCCTGCGCAGTCGCCGCAGTGTGCGCATCCATAATCAGGAGGAGGGGCGCATCACCACCCTCCCCTTCTATGAAGGCGACAAGGTCAAGCAGGGCGATACGCTGGTGCAGTTGGATGATGCCCTGTTACGGGCACAGCTTGACAAGGCCGGTGCTGGCAGCCGCCAGGCGAGGCTCGATCTGAAACGTATCGAAGGATTGATCAAAAAACGGGCGGTATCCAAGGACGAGCTGAGCCGGACGACCACGGCCCTGGATATCGCCCGTGCCGAACAGCGTATGCTCGACATACGCGTCGGCTACACCCGCATCACCGCTCCTTTTAGCGGCGTCGTCACCGAGCGCCTTATGGAGCCAGGGGATATTGCCTCGAAAAACAGCCATCTACTGACACTTACCGATCCCCTGTCTCTGGTCATGGAGATCCATGTATCAGAGCTGCTGCTGCCTCATGTCGCTCAGGGCGATCTGGTCAGTGTACGCATCGACGCTCTCGGCGATGACAACCACAAGGGTCGCATCCAGCGTATCCATCCGGAACTGGATGCCGTGACCCGTCAGGGCCGGGTCGAGGTGGCGCTGGATCCGGTTCCCCCCGGTGCCCGCGCTGGCCAGTTTGCCCGGGTGACGCTGACCAGCGCGCAGGTGGAGCGGATACTGCTGCCGTTTGCCGCCGTTCGTCGGGACAGAGGCGGCGAGTTCGTCTATCTCCTGAACGGTAAAGGGGTGGTGAAACGCACTCCGGTGCAGAGCGGCATCCGCATTGCCGACAAGATTGAGGTTCTCAAAGGCATCAATGCCGGTGATCAAATCATCAAGCGCGGTTTTCTCGGTTTGCGTGAGGGAAAAAAGGTCAAGATGGTGGCCTCCCAATCCGTGACGAAGAAGAACCCAGGCAAGCCGTGATGCAGCGGTGATGAAGCACTCCGACAGACACTCCATCAGCCTTGCCGGCTGGGCCGTCCGACACCCCATCGGCGTGGTGATGATCACCCTCGCGGTCATGGTGCTGGGGGGGTTCGCCCTGGAGCGGCTCAATATCGACCTGCTGCCACATATCATCTATCCTGACGTCCGTGTGCGGATCATGAATCCCGGGGTGCCAGCAGGCATTATGGAGGATGAGGTCACCCGCCAGTTGGAGGAGCAGCTGGCGGTCACCGAGGATGCCATCCACGTTGAATCCCAGACCACCGAGGGACGTAGCGCCGTCTCTCTCTCCTTTCAGTACGGTAAGGATATCGATGTCGCCCTGCGCGACGCCAGTACACGCCTTGATCGCGCCAAACGCTTCCTCCCCGACGGTATCGAACCCGCCGTCATCTACAAACGTGACCCATCACAGATTCCCATTGCTGAATATGTAGTCAGCTCCGCCCTCCGTGATCCGGTGGAGCTGCGCAGTTGGGTCGACTACAACCTCGGTAAGTGGCTCCTTAATCTTCCCGGAGTGGCCGCCGCCGAGGTTGGCGGCGGCCTGCTGCGGGAGATTCAGGTGGCGGTGGATCAGGAGCGGCTGGCAGGACTGGGGCTCGATCTGCTGGATATCGCAACCGCCCTCGAAACCGGCAATATCGAAACCTCCGGCGGTCGCCTGCTGATGTCTCAGGGGGAGATCAGCAGCCGCACCGCAGGCCGTTTTTCCGACCTCAACGAACTGATCAACCTGCCTATTCCCGTCTCCTCGGAGAGTGGCCCCTCACGCATCCTCCACCTCAACGAAGTGGCGGAGATCATCGACGGCGCCGAGGATGAGCGGTTGCGTATCCGCCTCAATGACCGCCCCGGCATCAAACTCTCGATCCAGAAACAGCCCCAGGCCAACACCGTCAGCGTCGTCGATCGGGTCAATGCCCGCCTTGACGAATTCAAACAGCAGGGACTGATTCCCGACGACATAGAGATCCTGCTGGTATCCGATCAGGCAAGCTATGTACGCCGCTCACTCAATAACGCCATCACTGCGGCTACCAGCGGTGCACTGCTGGCGATGCTGGTGGTCTATATCTTTCTCGGCAGTCTGCGCCGCACCCTGGTGATCGGCAGCGCCATTCCCATCGCCATCCTGGTCACCTTTATCCTCATGTCGATCGCTGGCCTGAGCCTCAACATCATGACTCTCGGCGGCCTCGCCCTGGGTATCGGCATGCTGGTGGACAGCACCATCGTCATGCTGGAGAACATCTACCGCCATCAACGGCTGGGAGAGTCGGGGAGCGACAGTTCGATCCACGCCGCCAATGAGGTCAACAGCGCCATCGTTGCCTCCACCTCCACCAACCTGGCGGCGGTGCTGCCCTTTCTCTTTATCACCGGATTGGTAGGACTGCTGTTCCGTGAGCTGATCTTCACCATCTCCGCCGCCATCCTCGCCGCCATGCTGGTGGCCCTGACGCTGGTTCCGGCCCTCAGCGGCCGTATTCCCGTCGGTCGTGAGGGTATGTTGAGAAGGGGGGTCAACCGAGTTATGGAGCTGTTGCAGAACGGCTATGCCTGGTTGCTCGGGCAGATGCTCAGACCACTTCTGATCATCATCACATTGGTGCTCTTTATCAGTGGATTGGTGGTTGCCTCCCCTTACTTTTTCAGCGGCAGCCAGATCTTTCTGCCGACCCTCGACGAGGGGCAGATCAATATCCGCATCACCGCAGACCGCGGCATCAACGTCGCCGAGATGAACATTCTCACGGAAAAAGTGGAACGCATCATCAGCGCCCAACCGGAGGTGGAGAGCATCTTCACCATTGTCGGCGGCAATGTCTTTGGTCGCTCTCAGCATGAAGCGGCCAACCGCTCCAGTATCAAGGTGCTGCTCAAGCCCCGCAGTCAACGTGTAGGCATCAGCAGCCAGGTGTGGATCAGCCGGGTCAAAAAAGCCGTCGCCAAAGCAGAGCTTGCCGGAGCCAGAATCCGCATGCGCAGCATCGGTATCCGCGGCATCCGTTTCAACCGCAGTGATGATGATTTTTCCGTTCGCATCAAGGGGCACAATCTGGAGACACTGGAGCAGCTTGCCGATGAGGTGAAAGAACGTCTGAGCGGCATCAAGGGGTTACGCGGGCTCTACCACAGCGCCGAAGGCAAGAACCTGGAACTCTCCATCAAGGTCGACCGCAACCGCGCCGCCGGTTACGGTCTGAACGTCGAAGAGGTGGGCAAAGCGGT
>JBEVXT010000032.1:0-16526 GCA_040505955.1 Sedimenticola sp.
TAGCATACTCTTGATTACTGGCGAATTTTCAGGGCATAACGCCTATGCGCCTTGCTCAAATTGGAATCCTTATTAGGCATTACTATCAGACGATTTAAAAGATATTGTTCGTTATGCAAGGGAAACCTGGGCCACTTTATAGTGTGCAAGCTGTTGAATATGTTTCAGGCTTGCGTAAGCAATCAGCATTGTTGGCCCAAAGACCTGGTATTGGGAAAAAACGTGATGATTTGGCAGGTGGAGCCACCCTATCCTCGCCACCCCGCTACCTGGAGAAGATAGAGCGGACAATCATCACCCAGGCACTGGAAGAGACCCGCTGGAACAAGACAGCGGCGGCGAAAAAACTGGGGATCAGTTTTCGCGCCCTAAGGTACCGCCTCAGCAAACTGGGTATGGAATAACCAACCACTCCTCACAGCAAGTGCCAACAGCGCCGATGTGACAAAATTCGTCACTTTCTGACGACTTTCATCAAAAAGTTGTACCAGCTGATAAAGGGAGGCCCTATCCACCACTGCCACTTAACACCAAAAATGACCCACCAGAACCCTCTACCTCTTTGAGTTTTCAACACATCTCTAAAGTAACCAACGACTCTCAACTTTATTTGGCATGCCTTCTGCATTACTACAGCTTGAGAAACAGACTTACAAATGCAGGGACAGAAGAGACTCTCTTTCCTGCTGACAACAAAACGCTGAAGGAGTTGACCATGAAAAAAGTACAAGCAGGTTTCACATTGATCGAACTGATGATCGTTGTAGCGATTATCGGTATCCTGGCAGCCATTGCCATTCCCGCTTATCAGGACTACACGGCAAAGGCACAAGCATCAGAGGCGTTTGCACTACTTGATGGCCTAAAATCCTCGGCGGGTGAGTATTTCCATGAAGAAGGCAGTTTTACAGGCTTTACCATAGCGGCTGATGCTGCTGGCGCAAATCTAACTGGCAGGTATGGTGACATTCTTGTACTCGGCACACCCTCTGCTGCGTCCCTGATTTTCCAATATACTTTTGACGCCGGCATAAATGATGGGAGTACTGTGAACTTAAGCACCGAAGACGGTGCATTCTTCACTTGCACCGGAGGCGACCTTGACGCCACACTACGTGCTCAAGCCTGTAGATAATATGTACTCAGGTTCAAATGCCGCCTCCTGGGGCGGCATTTTTTCGCCTATAGCTAAAACTATACTTCTACTTATCAGCGTAGCTACGGCCGTCTATTGGCGTGGTTTATACGGCCCCTTTCTGCTTGATGATGCCAACCTCAGAATTATTTCTGAAATCGGCGGTGTAGGTGATCTTCGCAGTCTCTGGCGCTATCTGGCCTCTGATCTTTCCGGTCTCTTTGGTCGCCCGATCTCGAACCTGACATTTCTTGCCAATTATAGCAGTTGGCCAACATCACCCTTACCGTTCAAGGCTACCAATCTGATTATTCACCTTCTCATTGGCGGCTTACTTTACTGGTTCATGACGACACTCATTTGCTCCAGAAAAACGTCAGCTCATGGAGAATGGATCGCCCTTATCGTCACCGCTTACTGGCTACTCAATCCACTCAATGTGTCGACAACGCTTTATGTCTCACAGCGTATGACGATGCTCTCCACCCTGTTCGTGATTACCGGACTCACTCTGTACGTTCATGGTCGAAAACTGCAGGCAGAAGGCAATCAACAGGGCTATACCTGGATGACCATCGCCCTCATCCTCTGCACGCCTCTGGCTATTTTGAGCAAAGAGAACGGTGCACTGCTTCCCCTGCTCGTGCTGGTAATCGAGTACACGGTGATCCGCTACTATCTTAAACTGCAAGCACCCCAGCGCCTCTGGACGTTGCTATTTCTCTGGCTACCCGCTCTGATTGTAGTTTTATTACTGGCCTACTATGGCACCCCAACCTCTTATGGCGCGCGTAACTTTACCCTTACTGAACGGCTGCTCACAGAGTGTCGGGTTCTGATCGAATATCTCTATTACTGGTTTAATCCATTTGCAGTTAGCCGGGGTGTACTTGTCGACAACTACCCCCTCTCCACCAGTCTATTGACACCCTGGCAAACACTGCCTGCATTATTGATTATTGTAGGGAGCCTCCTGTGGGCACTTTACCAACGCCAACGCCGCCCACTGGCTGCACTGGCAATTCTGTTCTACTTTGCGGGGCATATAATGGAATCAACTACGGTTCCATTGGAGATCTATTTTGAGCATCGTAACTATCTACCAACAATTTTTCTGGCCTTACCCCTGTCACATTGGCTGGCAGACAAGCACTCGTTATTAACAACGAAGGCGGTACCCTTGCTCATTGTTATCATCCTCAGCGCACAGGCCGTTCAAACTTTCCGGTTGTCGGACATCTGGGGCAATGAGTTGAAGTTAGCCGCCTGGTGGTCACACCATAATCCTGAAGCACCTCGGGCGCAGGACTTCTTTGCCACTAGCTTGTCTGCTGCCGGTAGACCGGATTTGGCCCTTCAGATTTTAGAAACAGCCATTCAGCACAAGCCTGAAAACAGCCACTATTATCTCCACGCCCTATTCGAAGAGTGTAAATTCAGGCCCATTAAAACTGATCGACTGACTCGTATCGAGACACAGTTTTCACACTTCCCCGTGGGTAAGAAAAGCTACCCTCTTCTTAGAAACGTACTTACTGTTGCCTCATCTGGTCAGTGCAAAGGTTTTTCAACTATAGAGGCATCAAATCTTGTAGCGATCCTAAGCAACCACAAAGATAGTCGTATAGATGTGATTGGATACGGTCGGCTCATGCATATCCAAGGCTTTGCGCTACTTCTTGATGGTCAAGCGGAGAAAGCCGTAGAGGCATTTGAGCAGGCTCTAATATTTCGCCCCGATATTCAGACAGGCCTTGAGCAAGTAGCACTGCTTGGAACACACCGTTATTATGAACTCGCCTTGTCATGGCTAAACCATATATCCCTCATGCCTCGTCCAACTTCCATGCGAGAGATTGGTCGCTCCTGGGATATTGATGTTGAACTAGAGCATTTACGAACCCAAATCAATAAAAAGTTGGGAATGGCAACGACAAAATAGTAATAAATGCAGCCTACCTCATAGCGAGCAGCCCATTAAAAATGTTAGATTTCCCTATGAACTGCACATCGACAGCCTTGAAATTAGCCGCTACAGTACACTCGAATTGCAGATGTAGCTGGGAGCTCAGTAGAGACGGGCTTAAGGGCTATAATGGATCATGAGCAAGAAGCGACTACTAGTTCTAACCTCCACCTTTCCCCGCTGGCTTGATGACCACGAACCACCATTCGTGTACGAACTTGCACGCAGACTTACCGACAACTGGGAGGTACATGTACTTTCACCACACACCGCAGACCTCCCAACCAAAGAACCATTTTCCGGCATCACTGTCCATCGCTTCCGTTATGCCCCTGCTGCTTGGGAGAACCTGGCCTACCAAGGAGGCATGTTGGCAAGGCTTAGACAAAAACCCCTCCGCCACCTCTTACTCCCTCTATTTCTGCTTGGCGCCTATATAAATGCCAGATCCATCATCAAGAAGCAGAATATCGACCTGATTCACGCGCACTGGCTTCTACCTATGGGGTTTGTCGCTGCACTACTGAAATTCACCACGGCATACAGAGGCCCGGTGATATGCACCTCACACGGTGGTGACCTGTTTGCGCTTCGCGGAAAAATGGCGACATTACTTAAACGCTTTGCCAACAGTATGTGTGATCACATCACCGTAGTAAGTAATGCGATGATCAACCCCATCACCGCGCTTGGTGCTGATAAAAATTCGATACAGGTCATTCCAATGGGAGCAGATCTTGAAACCCTTTTTACACCTCCAGATACCGCTTCGGATCCGGATAAACTGGTTTTTGCTGGTCGCTTGGTAAAAAAAAAGGGCGTGGACACCCTACTTCAGGCATTCAAACTAGTTTTACAGCAAAAACCACAGATGCAGCTCCATATTGCCGGAGAAGGGCCTGAGCGGGTTGCACTGGAGACTCAGGCTGCCGACTTAGGGATAAGACAAAACACCCATTTTCTTGGTGGCATCACCCAGGAAAGACTAGCTACTCTGTTTAAGGAAGCAGCATGCGCAGTCTTCCCCTTTACCATCGCAGATGATGGGGATCAGGAGGGGTTTGGGCTGGTGATAGTCGAGGCAATGGGCTGCGGGTGCGCAGTCATCGCATCACCAACCCCGGCTACTGAAGATATTTTCAAGGATGGCTACAACTCTCTGCTTGTTGATCAAAAGAACCCAGAGCAGCTCTCATCAGCCATTCTTCACTTAAGAGATAATGAGGCAATCAGGCACAGACTTGCCGATGCAGGATACACCGAAGTCAGAGAGCATTTTGGCTGGAGCGCCATAGCAGGGAGATACAACTCTCTCTTGCTGAGTTTGGTTCGCCACAATCTACACGACACAAAATAGCACTCTCTACCATATGCATGCCATATAGTTTGACCAAAGATCATGGATTTACGATTAGATAGTATGATGCAGAATATAGACCACAGACATGGATTCTCAGTCATCACGGGGAGGGAAGCCAAGGCAAAAAAGATTCTATCCATTCTTGAGGCCGCCGGTCGCCCCTTTGGCGCTGATCACCTGGCATTGGATATCGGCTGCGGCAGCGGGGAAATTGCCGAGATTATTTCTCACACCGGGCCGGTAATTGCGGTAGACCTGATAGACCAGCGTGTGCGTCCGAAAAATACCCCTTTCGCCTTTTGCAGCGAGCATCTGCCCTTTTGCCGCGATACATTCGATCTGGTGTTATCCAACCATGTCATTGAGCATGTAACTGACCCTGGCTTGCATCTGCGAGAGATCCACCGCGTCCTGCGTCCAGGAGGCACCCTCTATTTAGCCACGCCCAACCGTTGGTGGCCTCGGGAGGTTCACAGCAACCTGCCCCTGCTGCACTATCTCCGTTGGGATTGGTTTTCAAAACTCGCCTCGCTACTGGGCAGAACCAACGAGCCCATCCGACTACAATCACTTTCCTCCCTGAAAGGACTGGCCAACAGTCACTACCACATCGAAGTATGGCACCCTAAGGTGATCACCGATCCTGATTACTATCACCTTCCACTACCCGCATATGCAGCACCCATCATCAGGCACGTACCGGAGACATTGCTGCATCTCACAGCTCCACTACACCCCACACTCATCACACTCATGATTCCTCGGAGATAGCGGATGACATACCCCTGATACTGATGCAAAATGCCCGGTTCAACCAGAACATGCGGTAGAAGGCGATTTCGGATAGGTAAGTGCAATTTCAGAGGAGGGGAACCTAGAGCTTGGCCACAAGCCAGGGAACCAAGAAAAACAATTCTATCTCATCCAGTAAATGCTAACCTCGAGAGTTCACTAGGCAATTTCTCTATACATTATAAATAGTAAAGTGCAATGATTTTCAATACCACATTACTCTACCGCCGGGCAGCGCCATCCATATAGCTGGCCGCAGCTGCCATCTTTACCGCTACCAACTTGATTCTAAATGGCAGCGCATCTATTTCCAGTAGTCGTTCCGCCAAGCCAACCACAGGCCGCCGCATACCAAGTACAATAGGCGCTATGACCCTACGCACAATCTCGCTACTTGTGACCGGATCAATTCTGGAAAATGGCATCTTCCGATACAGTGCCGGATGCTCCCCAAAGAACATTGGCGCCGAATACTGGGCAGCAATGCGCATCTTTTCACAATAATTTATTAGCGTATTGCCACTGTCATGTAGCACCCGCATGGCCGGCACATGAACTACCCTGACATTGCTTTTCAGTAATCGCGCAGCCAAGTCCCGGTCTTCAAATCCATAGCGGGTATATTCGGCATTGAACCCTCCTACAGCCTCATATGCTTCCCGGCGCACCAACACATTTTGCGATGTTATCGCCAGGAGCCATCGCCTTTGTGACGCATGCTCTGCACGCTGCCTTTCCACTTCTGCCTGGTATTCTGCCCAGAAGCCGGTGCCATTGTCACCAATAGGGCCGAAGGCCAGATCGGCACCTTTTTCCAAAACACCGATGACCGACTGAAAAAAATCTCCTTGCTCTGGAAGGCAATCCGCATCCAGAAACAGGAGAAAAGATGCCGCAGACCCTTCTGCACCATGATTGCGGGCTGCAGCTCGACCTACATTGCTTTGCAGATTCTGCAGCCTAACCCGTTGTGTCACAAGTTTTTTCACGGTGGCCTCCGTCTCATCGGTGGAAGCGTCGTTAACAACAATGATATGCACCTGCCAACTGCCAGGAACCGGCAACTGCAGCAGGCGCTCAACAACAGGCATGACTGTCTTACTCCCGTTGTATACAGGAATAACCACATCGATTGTCTTCTCTGTCACGCTCATGATATGTGGAGTGATCTACCCAGCGAAATAAGACATATAAAACAGACCTTCCTGGCACAACAAGCCGATGTGACGCAGCCTTGAAACCAGATTGGGGCTGTTGCATTTATTGATTGCACTCATCCTTGAACCTCGCATAGAGATTGAATCCGCGCTGCCGTATCTCATAACCTCTCTCAAACAGCTTCGCCACGATCTCATCAACCGGGCTCTTCCCATTCCTCTCTGGGCTACAGTCGATCGCGTATTTCCTTACACACACACCCCCAGCACCCCCAATAATTTCTGGTTCAACACCCTCTGCTTCAACCTTGCAGAAATCAATGTGGCTGATTCCCTTGCCCTTGAGGTAGTCAGTAAGAGTATAGGCCTTGATGGTCACCACCTCGTTTATCTCATTATCGTCTGGCGCAAGCAGCGAATGCTCCACTGCGTTGGGAGAGATATTGAACTGAAACTCCCCAGTCTTGTCGTAAAGCCCCGCCCTCTCCAACGAGGCGTTCTTATAGCGCCCAAGATTGCGTTGCAGGCACCTGTAGTTATCTCTACCCGGCTCAAATACGTAAACATGACTGGCAATATCGATTACAGACAATGAAAAACCACCAACAAATGCACCACAATCAACGACCACATCATTGGGCTCCACTTCCACAAAACCTGGATAGCTGTATTTTCTACCCAACCACTTTTTGTAATGGCAAGAAGTGTGAAGCAACTTCATGACAGGAATGGGGGATGGGAAATAGACAACCTCATCCCTGAGGTGGGCTATCGTATATTCATTGCCGCACTCATATCTCACATAAGACCGGTGAGGATGAACCAGCGCATATATGGAATACAATCTTGTCGCCAGGGTGATTGGCATTCTTGAAAGCAACGCCCGAACCTGCCGATCCACAGCAAGATCCCGCTCCGAAATATAGGGAAAATAGCGATTCTCTTTCATCGCCTAGTTTCTCCTTTTTTCCAGTTGATTTGTGAAAGCAGCACCAGGCCTGGGTCTTTAATTTCATCCAGGGCCAGTCCTCCAGGACCAAACCTCGCTATACGATAAACCCAGCTCAATACAGAAGGGCGCCAGGGTCGGGCAGCCAGCAGCTCATTCAGAATACGCACACTCCCCCACCATTCACCACCCTTTATAAACTGCAGCAAATACCTGGCCGCGATCATGGCACGGCGTGAATCGGCATAGCCAGACTGCGATATTCTCCAGGATAAAAACCGCGCCACAAGTTCCGGATTTTCATCCAAAGGATCCATTCCTACATCACGTCGCATATAAGCCAAACGAAAGGCCAGCTCCTGTAACGCAGCCTGCCGTGCCCGGGTCACAAAATTGCTCTGATGTATGCCTATTCGGTAGTCGAGCAACACCTGTTCCAGGTTTCCTATCTCCCCTATTTCATTTAGACGAAGCATCAGATCCACATCCTCCGCCCCATCAAGCCCTCTGCGATATGGCACATGAAGCAAAGCATCCCGCTGCAACATCAGGCTCGGATGACAGAAGCAGGTGCGCTCCAGCAAATAACTTGATATTTCATCGTTCGAAACAGGATAACTGGACTCACCTAGTGGCACTGCTTTCTCGTCAATAAATCGAATCTGGGTACCACAGGCAATTAGCTGCTGATGCTTGGCCAGATAAGATCGCTGTTCGGAAAATCGTTGGGGATGTGCCACATCATCAGCATCCATGCGAGCTATCCAGGTAGCCCGACTGTTGCGTATACCGGTATTCAACGCATCAGAGATACCTTGACCATCGCAGATAACACGCCCGTAACGCTCACCCAGTATACGCTCACAAGCCTGATCCACCTGTTCCGGCTGTTCTATCCCGTCATCAACGAGCCATACACGGCCGGGTAGCCATGTCTGTACCGCGATGCTAGCCATTGCATCTTCAATCCAGGGCAAATGCCCCCTGGCAGGGAGAACAACATCGACACTTGTCATTGGCTCACCATTTCCATGGCGGGATTGGAAGAAAGCTATCCATGTTACGCTCCAAACACATCAGAATTTCCCCGAGTTGAGCGAATGCCACCAGCCAAGCAGCCAACGGCGCAGTTTTCTTGGCCCGGGGAGGTATCCGTTCAACCAAGCGATGGAAGGACGCCCGGCTAGAAACACCTCGACATATTCGTGCCACAATAACGGCGCACATCGGTGTAGCCAAGTCTGTGCTCGATCAGATTTCCGCGAGGTTAACGACAACAAGGCCAATTCATAGTATTTCTTTCTCAGCAGTGCTTTCTTATCCTGCTCTTCGAGCTGAATCCCTCTCTTCTCAATCCCGGACAGGTATTCAAGGTCATTCAGGGCTATCTTATATGGATCATATGAGCGGGACTCTCTTCTCTTCCAATAAACAGCCCCCGAAATCGGAGTATAGCGGAATCGTACACCGAGCGACGCCAGGCTCACCCAAAGAGCCCAGTCCTCGTGATACACATTCGTATCAAACCCGCCCACAGCCTGAAGAACACTTCGCCTCACAAGAAGAGAATGGATAGGAAACACATTGCCCGCCAACAACTGCATCAAGTGATCCTTCTGCGGATCAAACCAGGGCCGACACAACTCTCTCTTGCCGGTCGATTCATCCACTTCCAGCCAATCACAGTAAAGAACGTCTGCACCTTTCCCGGCCGAGAGTTGGCACTCCAGTTTATCGGGTTCCAGATAGTCATCTGAATCCAGAAACTGAACCCATTCACCACAAGCTATTTTCAGCGCTGCATTTCTGGCCTCTGCCACACCTTGGTTATCAGGAAGCCTCAGTAACCTGAAACGTGGATCATCGATAACAGCCGCTAGCTCGACTGAATCATCATTAGAACCGTCATCAACCGCAATCACTTCGATCTGTCCACCACCCTGCTTCAGAGCAGACTGGATCGAGCGATCCAGATAGGCCGCTGAGTTGTAAAAGGGGATGATAATCGATACGTCGACAGGCATTGCTTACCCAGGAGCTGACTGCGTGCTCAGCTTTACCTTCCAATATCCGATAATGCGCAAGAAATACATCAAAGTAGCCACCGGCATGCACCCTCTACGTCCAACCAGCACATTGGCAATCCCGCTGGTGATCATCTTCCACCCCACCCGGATGTCACCATTGAGAGTATCGAAATTGGCATGGTAACCACCAGATCGATATGCCGCGCTGAGCAGCCAAGCTATCGAAAAACGCGAAAAATCCACCGCGTGAGTCACCATGCAATCCGGTGCGTAACGAATACCGTAACCGGCCTCTGTCATACGCCAGAACAGATCCGTTTCATCGCCACCAAAAGTAATCTGCTCCCTGAAACCACCCAAGGCATCCAGCACCCCATGTTTAATCAGCATATTCAGGCCATATGGAATTTCTGGAAACTGTAGGAGTTTCGCACTAACCCCCAAGTCTAGCGCGCTCAACATTCCATCGAACTGCTGGCTCCAACATAGCGGGATTTTGCTGGGGTAGCGTAGCTTGGCACCACCCCCCCATGCCACTGCGTCAGTGTGCCTTGCTATCAAATCACTGTAGTTCTGTAACAAGTCAGAGGATGCCCATGCATCGTCATCCAGAAACAGAAGCCATTCACCCCGGGCCTCTGCAATGCCCTTGTTACGTGCATAGGAAATCCCTGCCCTCTCCTCTTTGTATATCTGTACTCTGTTACCAGTCTTTGCGTGCAGACCATTCAATACATCCCAGGTATCGTCAGTGCTTCCGTTATCGACCACCAATAACTCGTAGTCCAAGTCAGGATAATTCTGGGCAAGCGCATAATGGACGGATTCACTTAACGTAGATGCGCGATTACGGGTCACGATTACCAGACTAAATTCTATGTTCGACACCGGGCCTCACCCTTTTGTTTACTGTCAAGCACTTTGCACTCAAATAAAGTTCTCATCGAAGGCCTTCCACGCTACCGAAAGAGACATCCCCCTTGAGCCTTCGCACAAGCCTGATAAGCGAACCGATCAGCCAATGATTATCCAGTCTCTGCAGCCGTGATCTTGCCCTCTGGCTATCTTCCTGGCACTGCATATTAGCCAGGTAACATGCCGAAGCAGATGGCCCCACCACATCCAAACCCAGCGAATACTGATCCAGAAACCTTACGGCCTCATCAGTATTTCTACTTCTCATCAATCGATATATCTCTAACAGTACAGTGGGTACTTGCACGTCATCAAGCCCGGAATGGCAGAGTTCTTTCCGAATAAAGCTTCCTGCGTCAGCGACAAGACGTTCTTCCGGGCGTTCACCGGATAACTTCTCATACAGTCCAGCCAATACTTCACCCGGCTGCCGCAAGAGATCCTCATAAACTACGACGAGTGGGTTGTTTCCCATGTGCCGCAGCGAGTTCTGGGCATATTTGACCCAGAGTGCAAACGCCAGCTCAAGAGGCAGCCCGTCTTTCGCCAACATCGACCTTGCCACCGCGCCCGGGTGACGAATCATCAGAACAACGCCATGACGCGGAAGGAATTCTTTCCAATGTGAATAGGTCAACGACAGGCGGGGATCCTTGAGTAGGTATGATCCATTTCCCCGGGTCTCCATATCAACCTGGGCCAAGCAGCGTTCTATTTCCTCCCCTTGATCGCCCACACCAGCACAATCCTTCCATGCCCCCAGGAGCCAGCCCGCCTCATAGTCTTCTCTAAGGCCTTCAGACTGGGCAATCCCGGCCGCCCCTTGAGTCAGCAGCTTCTTGTTAAGCGTGACAACATCCAAACGCTCGTAATAACCCTCAACATTGAACTGATCCGCCGCAAAGAGCGAAGCATCTTCACCTGCACTCCACCCCATCCGACACAATGCTCCGGATATGGACGAAGTCCCACTGCGATGCATGCCCACAATGACAACCGGAGGAAGACTTTTCTCTTGGGACACCACTATCTTTCCTCATGTAACGTGTCGAGGAGGTAATTAATTGCACAGGACTCCGTCAGTCTATTGGTGTCGATATCCCACACAAGCTTATACAAAGGAACAATCCCCTGATCTATCTCATCTTTTATTGGGCCATCAGCTTCTTCATATATACCATGAAAAAGAATTCCATGGGGGCCATCTGCACTATAGTGCGGCACCAAATCCCACGCTCTCCTGAACTCAGCATCATGCAGATAGAGGGACTCAAAAATATAGTGGAACCAGAAATATGGATATTTGCGAGTTAACTTCGAAAAAAATGAAGACACCAGAAAAGAATTGGGGACGTTGATCAGTTCGAGAAACCGGATGAGTCGCTGCTCCATATCTAGACACAGGGAATCTTTCAATCCCTCAATGGCCATATACCTGTTAACGGCTTCGGCATAACACTCGACGACATAACTGTTCCGGGTTGCTGCCAGGAACCAGCTGGAAAGCAACCGTCTCCCACCGGGACTCCGAAAAGCAAAGAAGCCTTCGGAAACCTGGGGGGCAATCCAGCTATCCAGTGGCTTGCTGCAAAAACAGGTCGCATCTACCCAGACACCCCCATATTCCCGGAGTAAATTAACCCGGATAGCATCCGAGTACGCCTGCATGGTCAGAAACGAGGGACTTGCTGAAGCTATTTGTTCAATAAGATACTCTGCCAATGTCTCTCTATCAAGAAACACAAAGTCCCAGCCTGGATTCCTGACTTCCCAGGACACGCAACATCGCCTCACGGCCCAGGGCATCTCTTCACGTCCCTGCAACCACAGAAACCAGATAGTCCTTGGTAGACTCGACCCCACTCCCTGGACTGTAGGTTCTAATGACATGTCACCTAATCACCTTGTCACCGCCGATAGAGACTGGGTGTTGAAAATCAGCGTACATCGCCACTAGTCCGGGTTCGGCATTAAAATCAGCGGCTTTCTGCACATCCATAAAAGCAAGTTGGCTCGTCCAAAACAGAAACTCACTGTCTCTCAGAAAACCTCCGGCAACACGATAAGTACCCGGTGGCAAGCAGAGTTCCCGGACGAGCAGCATCAGGCTACAGTGGCCAACGGCAAGGTCATAGGTCACACCATAGTTACTGGAATTCAAGATACTGAGCAGCTCTCCTGCTGTATTCCAGAACCGTAGCTCAAGGAGTACCCCGAACACCGGCTGCTGCACTTCCAGTAGCAGCTTGATCCTCACAGGAGAACTGACCTCCACGGGATCACCTTCAGAAGCTCCGAAAAACTCGATAGCGGAAACCTTGAGGGCTCCACTCGGCACCAGGTTTTCAATCGCGTCACCCTTGGACGCTGACGACAATCTCAGGGAGTGGTATTCAAACAATGCCTCTGACACCCCACCATGGAATAGCGCCTCACCTTGATCAATCAGCAGGCAGGAACTTGCCGCAGAGCGCAATTGCATCTCGTTATGTGTAACAAATAGCACTGCCGTACCCTGCTGTCGCATCTCGGCAATATGGTTGATGCAGCGTATATTGAATGCCAAGTCACCTACCGCAAGGGCC
Source organism: Sedimenticola sp. (assembly GCA_040505955.1). Classification (GTDB taxonomy): domain Bacteria; phylum Pseudomonadota; class Gammaproteobacteria; order Chromatiales; family Chromatiaceae; genus Vondammii. Next base: position 12,887 of record JBEVXT010000032.1, read on the forward strand.
TCATCTACCAGCAACACGTCCGGTCGGGAATGTGCGGCCACAGCGAACCCCAAGCGAACGTACATGCCACTGGAGTAATTCTTGACGGGGCTGTCTATAAAGCTTTCCAAACCGGAAAACTCGACTATCCTGTCAAAATCCCTGGTTATTTCCTTCTGGGACATCCCAAGGATCGCACCATTGATGTAGACATTCTCACGACCAGTCAACATGGGATGGAAGCCAGCCCCAACTTCTATCAACGAACTCACTCTTCCTGCAATACGAACTGCCCCTCGATCCGGAGGAAAAATCCCTGCAAGTAACTTGAGCAACGTACTCTTTCCAGCACCATTTGAGCCAATGACAGCAAGGCAATCACCGGGATAAACGGAAAAGCTCACTCCATTCAAACTCCAGAATTCATCTTTTCTTAGACAGTCATTCCTTCTCGAAAGCCCAACAAGATCAGAAACCAGGTCGACAAGTCCATAACGCATGGACCTTTTCAGAGAACGACAGTATTTTTTAGCCAAACCTTCTGCATGCACTACTGGTTCCATCGTTGATCATGCCCTCTCAGATACACGTACTATAGCTGAACGAAAAACACGCCAGCCAAGCAGAAACACAGACAAAGAAAGGGCCGACCCCCAAAGATATAGATCGGGGTGCTCCAAAGTCCCATGTGCCAACAAGTCCTGACTGGCAATCAACAATGGACTAACAGGGTTTAGAATATTCACCAAGTCAAAGGGGCTGGTCGTGGGTGGCGGATAGAGTACTGGAGCTGCCAACATTCCGATCATAGAGAATATGCCAACAATGTATCCGACATCCCGCACCACGAGATTAAGCACCGATAGAATAAACCCCAAACCGACTGCCAACATAATAATCTGGAGGATAACAAGAAGAACAAAAATTGACCCGGTTTGAGGCATTACTCCATACCAAGAAAACACTCCCACTACCAACAATAACTTTATTGAAAACTCAACCATGGGTTGGCCGGTTGCACCAAAGACAAGAGCTTCTTTAGGGAAATTAATCCTTGTCACCAAGGAACCGGCATTCACCAAACTTATCGTACAGGAGGTAAGGACGCTCACAAAGAGCTGCCATAAAATGACGTTAGGTAATGCAAATAATACATAAGGTGAAGCCGTTACCTCTATAGGTAGTACACGCATGCTGATTAAATATGCAACAAGTCCAACAGTAAGCAGCGGATTAATTAGTGCCCATAGAAAGCCAAGAATTGAGTTACGGTAAACCACTGCAATATCGCGATATGCGAGACGCATTATCAACTCTCTGGAGTCTAGAATATCCTTCCACATCAAACCCCATTCTTTTGCCGCCCACAGACTAATACTGCCATTATGGTATTCATGAACAGGATATTTCCTCTTATCTGACATTTATACTTCCACCTTTGGCTGTGTGGCCATTATTGACAACATATAAGCCAAGCGCTTAGTCATCTGTACCATCGCCCCATATCATTAGGTAACTAAAATTTGTATTTATCTTAAACCACATCGAAAATTCTTCCTAGTTCATCAGAGGCAAACATCATGCTGGTCAGTGGTAGGTTGATATCCATCAGGCCACCCTTTCCAAGCACACCCTTTAGTCGCTCATTCTTGAATGCGATATACCATAGTGTAGTGCTGTGATCTGCTCCGAAACCAACCCAATAAGAAATACAAGCATCGCAGTGATAAACATCACACCCGCCATACTGGAGAAACTACCAGTCTGCCAATAAAAATAGAGGTAGCGACCCAGTCCCAGCAGAAAAAACATCAGACTCGCCGGAAAGAACAATCTCATTGGAGAGAAAAGCGTCGTCACTTTCATGATAACAACCATGAAACGGATACCATCCCGTACAAAACTGATTTTACTTTTACCCTTTCTCGGGAGTGCCCTGATAGGTACAAATACTACAGGGTAACCTGATCTGAAATAGGCCATGGTTGATGTCGTGGGATATGAGAAGCCATTGGGTAGAAGATGGATAAATTGGCGGAAGGTATCGCGTTTAACCGCGCGAAAACCAGAGGTCAGATCGGGAATGGTACGGCCGGTCATAAGCGATGCGAATTTATTGAGTAGGCGGTTTCCAAGGTTACGCCCGATATTTGCGTGGGAATCGCTGGTTCGAGACCCCACCACAAGCTCATACCCCTCATCGATCTTCTCAAGCAGCTGCTCTATATCCTGGTCATCGTGCTGACCATCTGCATCCATAAAGACCAGGGTCTCGCCCGTGGCATGCCTTGCCCCTGTTTTGATAGCCGCACCATTGCCCATATTGTAGAGATGGCGTACCACTCGTGCGCCTGCATTTTCTGCTTCGATGGCAGTAGCATCGTTAGAGCTATCATCGACAACCAGGATCTCAGCATCGGGAAATCTTTGCCGGATGCGTCCAACAACCTCCCCTACAACCCCAGCTTCATTGTAGGCTGGCAGCACCACACTCAGTTCACACATCGATAGAATCTCTGTAATTACGGTAGGTTAACAACAAGAACATTAATCATATATATTGGTGACTGTGCATCTATTTACTGTTCCACAGAACAAAAAAACGAGTAGCTATTCAGTTATACCTACTTTTGTGGCTATTTTCACCAGGGGTCGGAGTCGATTGCGCCAGGATTGGTGGTAAATGCACCTTTTTACGACGCAACCGACTCCGACCCCAAACCCAGCTGAATAGTTACAAAAAACGATAACAATTCGGTAATCCAGCATAGGAGCGAACTTGTTCGCAATGAACAGGCCCTTTCCAGAGAGGTGGAACAAGCCACCCTTGTAGGAGCGGCGCCCACGCCGCTATGGACACGGCACATCACCTGATAGGTTGCATAACTCCTATTTTAGCACTTTGCCTGGAAGTAACAGTCTTTTCAGCGCTATAAGTGTGGAAAAGTAAGACAGTGCAGAGCCCGTTAGATGTTTGAAACCCACTTGCCAGTCTGTTGCACACCCAAACTCAGCAATAACACCAGCAAAAATTCAAAACCCATTTCACAGAAAACAACGCTGCCCCCATTAATTTACCTTCTGCTCCAATACCATGGCGCCATTTTGCTATAATCTACTTTAAAACTGGCATAGAATGATAGTGCGTATTAGCTATTTACTGGCCAAACTGTGTAGCCGTTCCTGGTAGCACCCTGCAAATCAAGGAATGGAGTGGCACGCGCCAAAATTATGCAGGACATTTACGTATAGACTACAGTCAAATACGCTAACAAAGAGATATAATCACATACAGGTGTAAAAGGATTTGAGCTGTTGGGTAAACTCAATTATTTTCATAAGCGGAACCCGTTATATAGATAATGGTTACAACTAAAGCCAATATGGGTGTGAGTGGACTGGCTCGACGGCTGGTTCATGACGGCCTATTGTCAGAAGAGAGTGCGCATACCGCCTACCAACAGGCGAAAAAAAAAGCGGCAGCCATTTGTAACCCACCTGATTGAGAAAGGGCTTGTTTCCAGCCGCAAAGTCGCTGAATCGGCTTCACATGAGTTTGGAGCTCCCCTCTTTGATCTTGATGTCCTCGATTTTGATGCCATTCCTACTGATCTGGTAGCGGAGGAGCTGGTACGCAAGCATCATGCACTACCCCTATTTA
>JBEVXT010000033.1:0-3707 GCA_040505955.1 Sedimenticola sp.
TAGTGATAATTAGGAATTATCCTGACAGGAGAACGGGACAGTGAAAAGAAAACCGCTTGCGGAAAATCATGCGGATTTTGAGCAAGTTGTGTTTTCCTTGCTGGTGCGTTCTACCGATAATGTGGATTGGAGGAAAGGCGGACGAGACAGGGCAAAAGACTTCTTTGTGCAACTTTACGAAGAGGGTCATCAGTATCGAATCTGTATTGAATGCAAGTTCTACAATAGATCCGTCTCTCTCTCTGATATTTCCAATACGCTTGATTGGGCAAAAATTGATCGTCCTGATCTCGTCTATTTCTGGACTTCTCCCTATATCACGCCTGACGCGAAAGATTACATACAGGGGTTTTCAAACGAGTATGGTATTCCCGTAGAGTACGAGGATGAGTCAACAATCAGTTATTACCGGGAACTGATGCACTCAGGCAGCCCAGAGTTCAGGGATCTGATACGGGGGAAAATTCTCAATCGCGTTCACCGCAAGGATAGCAAACCTGGGCTTGAGTTCGTGTCCCACATACTGCCAACCGATACTTCCTTGGTAGACCGTGCACACGAGCGTGACCAAATACAGAATACCCACTTCTCATTTATTTATCTATATGGCCCAAGAGGCTCAGGAAAGACCCAGATCGGCAAGCACTTGGCCGTGCAAAAGCACCACCAAGGACTTCCTGTCTTTTGGTTTACATTCAGAGAAAACTATGATGAAAAGAGTCAGGAGAAAATGTTTCTCTCCGCTCTATCATCTTTCTACAAGTATAATTTTCACAAGTCAGATCTTGACAATCATCTCAATCGTTATGGTGTCAACAATCACAATCGGTTGCTTGAATTAATTGGTCTAGAAGTTCAGAGCTTAGCTGCCGTACTGTTTCTTGATAATTTCCATCGGATCTCTAGCAGCCTTGTTCTTGCCTGTATCGCTGAGCTAGCCGATAACGAAAATACTACGCTGGTTGTAATGGCCTTGTTTAATAGTGTGCCGGAATATTTACAAGAGTCACTCAATATTGAGTATGTTGCCATCAAGGGGCTCGATAGTGAGAGCCTTTGTCAAATCATTCGAGAGAAAAACCATTGGATCCCACCTGCAGAAGCGTTGGAAGAATTGAAAAGCAATTATGATGGCTTGCCCTATTTTGCGACGCTACTCACTAAAGATTCTGTTCAAGGGTTGCTGTTGTCTGGCGCACAAAACAAGTATTTAGGAGCTCTCTATCAATCCCTTTCTGAAACGGAAGCAGATCTCTTGATTGCGTTTTGGATAACAGACCAACCGATATTGCAGGACGAAATTCAAAGCCGTGGTTTTGGAAGTGAGCTTTACGCTTTAGTCAATAAGCGTATCCTTGAGGAACAAGGAGCTTCTGTAATACTGCATGATGCATTTCGAAGTTTCGCTAAAACTGAGGCTTGCGTTCGCCCCCCAAGAGCACTGTCAATCGCGCTGCTCGATAAGGTTGCAGAGCGTTGCGTAAAAGTGCATCTGGATATTGCCTTGTCTTTATTGCTGTGCGAAGAATTCGACGCAGCTAGAGAACGTATTTTTATGAATTTCTGGCGGATTCTCGATGATGGTATGGAGTTATCTGTGCTCGAACTGCTTAACCGATTGGGTGAGGCCGCGGGTTTCTCCATCGATATTTTTTACCATAAAGCATTGGTTCTCGAGCGTTTGGGTGAATATGAGTCAGCTTATGGGTTGAGTCAGCTTGTATCGTTTGGCCTACAGTCCACGAATCAGATTTCATCGCGATATGTCTATTTTTTTGCGCGCATGCAGTATTTTCAGTCAATGTTTACTGATTCGAAAAAACAACTGGCTACCATGTTCAATGGCTCCCACAGCGATGATGGCCACGAGTATTCTCAGGCATTGTTGTTATACGGACGAATATCGCACGTCCAGGGAGATATCAAGACGGCAGCAATTATTTACGCAGCAGTATTCTTTTCTTGTTTTACAGAGGGGCAATATTCTCTGGCGGTAAAGGTATTGCATCGGATGGCGATGCTGGATACTGCCAATGGCTTTTCGTCATCGGCAGAGCAGGTTTTCCAGACATTACTTACATTCAGTATTTCGGAGAAGCGGCGAAGCTATATTTTGTATCGGATTGCCAAATGCCGACTCAATGTAGACAGCTATGACGAGAGCTTAGTGTTTAATGAGAAAAGCATCGATATTAAGGTAAATACTGGCCATCGACGAGGGTTGGTTTTTAGCTGGAAACTACAGGCCAAGATTCTTTGGGCAAAGGGAGAGTTGGACCAGGCAACTGCCTACGCAGAGAAAGCACAAGAGTTGGCAAATAGCCTCGGTTTGAGAAAAGAGGCTCTTGCCTGCGTGATCGTACTCTTAGGGCTTTATAGAGAAAATTACCGACTACAGGACATGATGCCGTTATTGGAAAAGGCGATTCAAGAGGTGATGTCGATGAGCTTGTACCATCGTGCCACCCAGTTGCTTGATCTGATTCCCGATAACTCCCCGGCAGAGTCTTCGCTACGTCAGTGGATAGATGCTAATGTGCCAGACGTAGACGGTGTGGCGCAGACCAAACTTTCACACTTTAGCGAACATCAGAGGCGACATGTCGAAGGTTTTATTTCCGGCACCAATCCGCTCACACCAGAATTCCTCCGTTTCTTTACGATATGACAACATGGTGTTCTGTATACCTCTGCAGTACATGGTCGCTCCGTTCTCATACTGCAATTCGTAGGTGTCATCAAGTCCACAAGCTGAAGTCGTCGCTGTAGCCACATCGTCAATCGCATAGCCCGCACCATGGGGGGCTGCATAGAGATCAATCGACCATTGATCATTGGTTAGTTCACGCAAAGATTTATTGTTCGTGATCATAGGAATATTTTTATCCGGAGCTACCATAAGCGGAAACTCGAAGGGCGTGCGTTCGACGTAGGCGCCTAGAAGCAATGTGTTTATTCCTGCGAAGCCTTCGTGGGTGCTGTGAAATACGAACTCTGCTTCGGGGAATACATCCAGAATCACCTTTTCCCTAATCTCCATGGTGAGTGATTCATGCTGAAGATAGGTCTCATGATATTTTTCAGCATCTTCTCCGACAAGGAAGTAATCCTCTTGGCCGGGTGGGCCTAGGCGCCGATATTTTTCTTTCCAAAAGTCTGTCTGCTCCGAGTAAAGACCAGGTCCATACCGCGTGTCTTTTTTAATGAAGCCAAACGAGCCGTGAAGGAGGACATAGTATGCATCATCGTTTCTTAATAGCGCCAGGAAGTGGTTTCGTCGATTGAAGTCATCGGATGAAATAGCGTCATGTTTCTCGATGGTTTTCCGAAAGCGCTGAATGATGGTGTCGTAATTTTCAGATTCTTCACCGATCTTGGCCAATGCGACGCCGCAAGCGTTTGGCCGAAAGTTCACAGGAATCAGAGGGTCTACACCTGAGTCCAACTGCAACACGCAGCCATACGAGAAGCCAGCTTGCCAGCGTAATGCGTTTCTGGTGATGGTGAAGTCAGGCAACGCAACCAAACTCACATCAGGGTTTTTGTTCCCAACAAGGTTGTATGCCCAAATGATGCGTTTCAAGCCCAAGGCTGCATTTTCTCTAGCGATTGCGCTAGTGGCGTCCTTAGTCGAAAGGTCGAGGATACGTTTGATTGCAAGTTCGTAGGCATCAACATGGTCCATCGATAATTCCTAATTATCACTA